>DOTD01000030.1 GCA_003513005.1 Desulfotomaculum sp. | reverse complement strand
GCCAACGTCTATCTTATATATTTTTGATGCTTTAGGATCATTACTACTCATATCTGATTAACCCCCCTTCTTTTTAAAATATCAAATTAGAGAAATATCCAGCCAGTATTTATCTGTTAAGTTAGGTTCTTTGACGTCTAAAAAAGTCTGTTCAACTCCTAACAATCCGATCGTTTTGCCTTTAACTTTCAGCTTATATATTTTTGGCGCATTAAAATCACAACAACTGCCCACGTATTGATCTTCTCATTTCTTAATTCTTATTTTATATATAGTATAAGCTGATCATGTTCGTAAATAAATATGGCAGAATTATATCGTTTCTAAATAATTGGTTGAAGTATTTGGAACACATAACCAGCTATGATGGCAACAGCGAGTACCGTTACTATAAAAGCAGCCACCAGTTTTGGTTTAAAGATTGAAGCCAACAAAATTATTTCAGGAATACCAGCCCCCGCTCCACCAATTATCAGCGCCATTAATGCTCCTATACTCATTCCTTTTGATAGTAACACTGTACCTATAGGGATCATGGTTTCTACCCGGATATACATTGGTACTCCAATAACAGCTACGACAGGTATTGCCCAGTGGTTACCCGGTCCGGCAACCTTTATGATAAATTGCTCCGGCACAAACCCATAAATAAAAGAACCTATTCCAGCGCCTATAATTAGATAAGGAACAACTTGTAGAAATAAACCCCATGTCTGCAAGCCGGCACGCTTTACCTTTTCTTTGTTTGTTAAAGGTCCTTTCTGTTTTTCCGTTTCCGCACAGCAACCGAATTGCACACGGACATTCTTATATGTGCTGGCCATGCCCATTCGCTCCCATATTGCTCCGATAAACACAGCGGCAATAAAAGTAATTGCAGCATAAAGCAAAGTTAACTTCAATCCTAACATAGCAAAAAATAAGGTAAAAATAACGGGGTTTAGAAGAGGTGAAGAAATAAGAAAGGACATTGCAGCGCCAAAAGGCGCTCCGCCGTTTAGCAAACCAACTAATATAGGAATAGTTGAACAGGAACAAAAAGGTGTAAGAGCTCCTAAAATAGCGCCCAGGATATTGCCCAACCATTTTTTTGGCCTTGTAAGATAACGCCGTATTGTTTCCTCGGTAACAAATTCCTGGAGCAAAGCCACGAGGAAGGAAATACCAATAAATAACGCCAACAATTCAGCGCTGATTTGGATAAAATACTTTCCGGCAGTAATTAAATTATTCAGTTCAAATATTGTAGACACCGCCAATTTTGTAATTTATATAGCGTGATTACTGTTTTATAGCTTCAAGAATATAATTGGCTACTTCTTTCCAGGCTTGGGCAGCAACATGATAAGCTTGTTCCCCTGAGGATGTTAGGGTATAAACCTTTCGCTCACGCCCGGAAACCACTTGTGTATTGAACTCTACTAATCCGGAATCAGTGAATTCCTTTAACACAGGGTACAGGCTTCCTTCAGTGGGAGCGCAGCACCCATTAGTAAGGCCGGCTACCTGTTTGGTAATTTCATAACCATGCAGTGGCTGCCGGTGAAGCACTTGTAAGATAAAGAAACGGGAAAGGCTCATTTTTATTAGACAAGCCCAATATTCTTGTGATTCGTATTTTATTTTAAATACCTCCTCTATGCATAGAAGAATAATGCATATACCCTATTTGCATTATAGAATTATGTATCTATTTTTGTCAAGACAAAATAATTTTATAATTAAAGTCTTATGGTAGAACCAGATCTTGTTGTTGCTTTCAATCCTGTCCCTGGTCCATTAAAGTTCGTTCAAGTCTTCAATGTTGTTACTAAGCTAAAAAGTCCAACAAATGTGTTACCTTTACATATGACAACGCAAACAGACTTACAAGAAAGACTTTCGACGATGGAACATATTATAGATATACATATGATGAAACAGACAAACTTATTTGGATGACTGACCAGGCAGGGAACAGTTATACTCTGACTTATGACCGTGCAGGAAGGCCAACAGGTCTCATAGATAATGTAAATGATACGTTATAATGCTCCCCAGAAACGAGACACAGAAATAGAAAAATAAAATACAATGGGAGCATGAAAAAATGCAATCATTATTTAGCAGAGTACAAAACAAAAGTAGTCCTGATTGCTAAATATTTACCCGTGCAGAGTATATTTTATTTTCTTTAAGGCAGAAATGCCTTTTTGGAGAGGATTTTCCTCCAGGACTAGGAGATTTGACGGATGGCCTTTTTGAATCCCAGGGCTAGTTCCGGTAATAAATGACCCGTTTGTTGTAGCCGCCTTGATGATTTGTCCGGTTGACAGCCCCGCTTCACTATACAGCTCAAGTTCCCTGTAATAAAGTTCCCCGTGTTTTATCGACGGTGACCCGGAATCAGTGCCCACTCCGACAGTTATTCCCAGGTCAAAAGCCTGTTTGATCATCTCCTGGTGCCGGCGGTATATCCTTTCGGCTATACTTTTGTATTCCGGATTAACACCGGAGACAGTTGTCCGGATATAAACAGGCATAAGTGTCGGTGTCCAGCACCTTTGGAGTTCAGCCATTCTTAACAAGGATTCACGGCTGAGATGATAACCGTGCTCTATGAAGTCGATTCCCGATCTTAAGGACATATCAACCGCCAAGTCCGAGTCTGCATGGGCCATAACCTTAAGGCCCAGGGAGTGCGCTTTGTTAACAATGATTTGCAAATCCTCGAAAGGGAAATGTATGGGCCCTATCCTGCCGTATTCTTTTATGCTTACCAGGCCTGAAGTAACAACCTTAATCTGATCGACTCCTGCACGGGCGAGCCTTGCGACATTATCTTCATCGCCAGCCTCGCCCAGGAGGGATCCGTAGCTGTTTCGCCTGCGCAGGGCATTTCCCGTGGCAGTTATTAATGGACCGGGTATTTCTTTCTCCTGTGTTATTTTTCTTAACAGCAGGTTAATTCCCGCCTGGTCACCGCCGTCCCGGACAGTCATGACGCCATTTGAAATAAGGCTTTCAAACCTCGAAGCCGCCAAAGACTGAACGCTTTCAGGATCGTTCCACCCGGCCTTTGCCTTTTCATCGTCTATACCGTCAAACGCAAGGTGGACGTGACAGTCAACCAAACCAGGCATTACAGTAAAAGCCGAACAGTCGAGGAAAGAAGAATCTTCGGGGGCTTCTTCTTTAGTGATTTCGCTTATCGCGCGCAAAAGATTTCTACGTTCCTTGTTTTCGCCGGAAAAGGAAGAAGTTTGTTCAGAAGTGACTGGGCCATATAAATCTTTAATAGTCCTGTTCCGAATATGTATAAGAATGTTACTGCCTTCTAATTTTCCGTCTTTGCCGATTAACGCGCCTGACAGAAGGTAATAATTTCCCTTTGGCAAAATGATATGTTCCATATTTTATCCCCCTTTAAAAAATACTAAATAAAACCTGTTTTGTCCAATCAGTTTTTTTATAAGGTTTGTCACAAGTAAAGTAAATCTGTTGGTAAATATTTTTTATAACAGGGAGGAAGATAGATAACTAACAACGTATTATTACTATAAGAAAAGTATAGCCTCCGGTTTTTTATATTCCGGGGGTGTTTTTAACCGTTAGAGAGGGTAGAACTTTGGAAATAAGGCTGCGTACGGAGGATCTGGAAGAAAAGTATCTTTCGCCTTATGCTTCACGAAGCCGTTTAAGCAAAGGGAGGCTTTATAATGAGCGGCCCTGCAGTGTACGGACCGATTTTCAGCGGGATCGTGATCGTATTATCCATTCAAAAAGTTTTCGAAGATTGAAGGGGAAAACACAAGTCTTTATTATTCCTGAAGGAGATCATTACCGTACAAGGCTGACTCATACTTTGGAAGTATCGCAGATTGCGCGTACGGTAGCCAAAGCATTACTGCTCAATGAGGACCTGACCGAAGCAATTTCTCTCGGGCATGATCTGGGACATACGCCTTTTGGCCATATTGGCGAGGAGGCGCTTAACGGAGTTTTCCGGGAAGGTTTTAAACATAATGAACAAAGTCTGAGGGTGGTTGACAGTCTGGAAGGCGGAACTGGCCTTAACCTTACCTGGGAGGTCAGGGACGGGATTTTAAATCATACGGGAAGCATAGCGCCTGTTACCCTGGAGGGTCAGGTCGTCAGGATTTGTGACCGCATAGCTTACATAAATCACGATATTGACGATGCAATCAGGGGAGGTATTCTTTCAGTTTCTGATTTGCCTGTGAATTGTCTACGAAGATTGGGATATACACACCGCGAGCGTATAAATTGCCTTGTGGCCGATCTAATTGGATCAAGCTGGGAAAAACCTGCAATTGCTTTAAGCAGTGAGATCCAACAGAGCATGGATGAGCTCAGAGCTTTCCTTTTTGACAGGGTATATATTGGATCGGAGGCAAAAAAAGAAGAAAAAAAGGCGATTCATGTGGTCCAATACATTTTTAAGTATTTAACAGATAATCCCCACTATCTGCCTGATGAACACAGACAAAAGGCACAAGAACTTGGTGCAGACAGAGTTGTTTGTGATTACATAGCAGGGATGACTGACAGGTATGCGGTTTTACAATTTACAAGGTTATTTATTCCCAGCCCTTTCCCTGTTTAATTCTAAAAGCGTATTAGACAAAAAATTGTAGAATAGGGAAGGAAATATCATAAAAATAGCGAATAGTTAAGTAAGATAACTAAATGCTGTTGGAGCCGGCATCTTGGGAATTTTGTGAAAAACGTCTCCAAAGGTGATTGTGTAATGGAGAACTATCTAAAAGATGACACGGTTGAAACCATCCGCCAACATGTTGAAATTACTGAATTAATCGGTGAATATATACGTCTTGAGAAAAAAGGCAAGGATTATGTCGGTCTCTGCCCTTTTCATCAGGAGAAAACGCCGTCCTTTACGGTCAGCAGCGGAAAACAAATTTTTCATTGTTTCGGCTGCGGTGTGGGAGGTGATATTTTTAAGTTTATCATGCTTTCTGAAGGGCTAACCTTTCCGGAAGCTGTAAGGCGGCTGGCTGAAAAAGCAGGAGTATCTCTGCCCGTTACCGAATGGGGCAGGATAGAAAAAAAAAGAAGTCAGGAACGTTTCTTCGAAATAAATAAACTGGCCAAGGACTTCTATAGGAATATCCTGATCAACAGGCAGGAAGGCAGACAGGCCAGGGAATATTTTAAAAACAGAGGACTGGAAGAAAAGGCTCAAGAGCTTTTTCAACTGGGTTATGCGCCGGAGAATTGGACTGATCTGGTGGATAATCTGCAAAACAAAGGGTGCCTTCCCGGGGAACTGATCGAACTGGGTCTGGCTGTCCAGGGGGACAGAGGCCTGCATAACCGGTTTTACGGACGGGTAATATTTCCTATTTTTAATATACAGGGACAGGTGACAGGCTTTGGCGGAAGGACGATGGGTCAAAGTCTGCCGAAATATTTAAACTCATCTCAGACTCCGGTTTTCAGCAAGGGGCAAGTCCTATATGGGTTAAATCTTGCCAGGCAGGCTTTGCAAAACGGACCTGCTATTGTCATGGAAGGTTATATGGATGTAATAACAGCCCACCAATATGGTTTTTCCGGGGCGGTTGCTTCTTTGGGAACAAGCCTGACGGATGGGCAATGCAGAATGCTTCTCCGTTACACCAAAGAAGTTGTTATTGCTTATGACGCAGATACTGCAGGTGTAAATGCAACCCTGCGTGGTTTGGATCTTCTTCAGGAGTTGGGCGGTCGTGTCCGGGTAATAAGTATCCCGCAGGGGAAAGATCCTGATGATTATATCAGGATGAACGGCAGGCAGGGTTGGGAGGAACTCCTTAATAAGAGTGAAACGTTACTGGAATATAAACTTCGTCAGGCAAGCCTTGCTGATCAAGACACAAGGCAGATTCTCGATAAGGTTATTCACAATATAGCAGTAATGGATAGTGCGGCAGATCAGGAAGAGGGTGTCAGAACGGTAGCTTCCTATCTCAACTTAAGCTGGGAAGCAGTTATAAGCGAGCTTGGGAGATATCAGACAAACCAGCGAAAAAAATGGCCAATTCCGGATAAAATTGCTAAAAAAACGCATAATATACTACAAGGACAATTAAATGTCCGGGAAAATGCCGAGCAGCAAATATTGAGCATAATTTTACATGAGCCTGAATACTTACCTGTTGTAAAAGAGGAGTTAGGGGAGCAGTTCTTGAAAGATCCGACATTAAATAAGATTTATTTCTTGATTAATCAAAACCGGGAGTTAAATCCGGCAGATTTAATGAGCAGACTTAACGATCAGGAATGTACTGTATTAAGCAGGCTGTTGATAGATACGCCCGTAAAGACACAGGGCAGGGACGTTTTGAGGGATCTGATAACAGCGTTAAAAGCTAACGAAAGAAAGTTAAAAAGGGTTCAACTTTTGCAGGAACTTACAAGGGCGGAAAAAGCTCAGGACAGTCAGCGAACGGCAGCTATATTAAAAGAGCTTCAGGAACTCATAGAGGTTGACAGGGAAATTTCGGCCCGCTCAAGAGAGGGGGAAAGAGCAGTATGAGGAACGAAATTAAAATAGACAGCATCAAGGAACTAATTGAGGAAGGCAGAAAGAGAGGGGTACTTACCTACACCGAGATTATGGATGGTTTGCAGGGAGCCGATCTTACACCCGAGCAGATAGATGATGTGTATGAAAAGCTGGCCGGCATGGGTATTGAAGTAATACCTGAAACGCCGGAACTTGAACCCGTAAGCAATCCTGCTTCTTTAGATAATTCGCCTGAAGAAGTCGAGGTTGATTTGAGTGTTCCGGAGGGTGTAAGCATAGATGATCCTGTACGTATGTACCTCAAAGAGATTGGAAGAGTTCCCTTACTGGCCCCGGAGGAAGAAGTCGAACTGGCAAAGCGTATGGAGAATGGTGATGAGGAATCTAAAAGACGTCTTGCAGAGGCGAACCTGCGTCTGGTCGTGAGCATCGCCAAACGTTATGTGGGGCGGGGAATGCTCTTCCTTGATCTGATCCAGGAAGGAAATATGGGTTTAATAAAAGCAGTTGAAAAATTCGACTACAGGAAAGGTTATAAATTCAGCACCTACGCAACCTGGTGGATTCGTCAGGCTATTACCAGAGCCATAGCCGATCAAGCAAGGACTATACGGATCCCGGTACATATGGTTGAAACTATAAATAAGCTGGTCAGGGTATCCCGGCAGCTTTTGCAGGAGCTGGGCAGAGAACCAACGCCGGAAGAGATCGCCCTGGAAATGAATATATCGGAGGAAAAAGTAAGGGATATTTTGAAGATAGCCCAGGAACCTGTTTCTTTGGAGACTCCGATAGGGGAAGAAGAAGATTCGCATCTTGGCGATTTTATAGAAGATCAGGAAGCGCGAGCGCCTGCTGAGGAAGCGTCCTTTACAATGTTAAGGGAACAACTGGATGAGGTTTTAACGACTTTAACCGACAGGGAACAAAAGGTGTTGCGCTTGCGGTTTGGGCTGGATGACGGCCGGGCGCGCACGCTTGAAGAAGTCGGGCAAAGATTTGGCGTAACCAGAGAAAGAATTCGCCAGATAGAAGCCAAGACCCTGCGGAAACTTCGCCATCCCAGCCGGAGCAAGAAGTTAAAGGATTATCTTGATTAATTTTTTTAAAGGCGCAGTATTGTTATAAATGTGCACTTTCAGCTGGAAGGATAATTTCCTGGAGCAGGCCTAACATATGCGCCGACGAAAGTGGGAATTATCTTTGCAGCCAGTAAGCGCGGCGGTTCTTGCCGGTGGAAAAAGCATACGGATGGGCAACAATAAGGCCTTGATTAATATAGGCATAAACAGCCTTGTGGAAATTACAATAAATAAGATCAGGCCTTTTTTTCAGGAAATAATCCTTATAACTAACGAGGCAGAATCATACGCTCACCTTAAAATTTCCATGGTTCCCGATATCTATAAGAATTGCGGGCCTCTCGGAGGAATTCATGCGGCGCTGAAAGCGGCATCCTGCGAGTTTGTTTTTGTAGTTGCCTGTGATATGCCTTTTATCGAACCAAAACTTGTAGAGCATATTCTTAAAAGCGGTGATCAGAGTTCAGACATAGTTATACCTAGAATAAATAACTATTCAGAACCGCTGCACGCTCTTTACAGGAAGAGTTGTCTGCCTGTCATCGAATCCAGCCTGAACAAAGGCGAATTGAAGGCTGCTTCCATTTGGCCGTACCTGAGAGTAAAGTTTATTGATCGTGAGGAAATAAATCGGTTTGCCGATTCCAAGGTTTTCTTTAACATAAATACACCCATGGATTTAAATAAGGCTAAAAAAATATTGGGAGTATAGATTGATTTGTCTATATTCAAGTTGTTATATCCCAAGCTTTATGTCTCTTCGTTGTTTGATATTAACGTAAATGATCTTTATAAGGCAGGAATCCGGGGTATCCTTTTTGACCTTGACAATACAATCATACCGCGAAATACGGATGTATTTTCAGCAGAAGTATGCAGTTGGCTTAAAGAAATACGCAACCGCAATTTCAAGGCATGTATCATTTCTAACAACAATGCCAAACGTGTTTCTAAACTTGCCGGAGAATTGGATTTACCCGCAATCTGTTACGCGATAAAGCCGCGCCGCAAACCTTTCCGACAGGCGCTTGGTCTGCTGGGAACTTATCCCGAACAAACAGCAGTGGTAGGAGATCAGATCTTCACAGATATTCTTGGCGGCAACAGGCTGGGTATGTTTACTATACTTGTGACGCCTATGAATGGAAAAGAGTTTTGGGCTACACGTCTGATCAGCCGGCAGTTGGAGAAACTTGTCCTGAATTTATTTAAGAAACAGCCTATATACTCTGAATACCAGCATAAATAGAGTTTCCAGAAATGGGGTTTTTATTCTATTGTTAATAAGCGGCGCAACGCATGTTTGTGGAATTTTTGGCTATCCTGTCGAACACTCATTTTCACCGGTCATGCATAATGCGGCCTTTTCTTTTTTAGGGCTTGATTTTGTTTATGTTCCATATTGTGTTGCGCCTGAAGAACTGGAGAACGCAGCCAAGGCGGTTATATCGCTGGGAATAGCCGGCGTAAACATTACAATACCCCACAAAGAAAAAGTATGCCGCTACATTGATCAGCTAACACCCGGGGCTAAAATAGCAGGCGCCGTAAACACCATTGTCAATAAAAAAGGAAAACTGTATGGCCATAACACCGATGGAGCCGGCCTTTTGCGTTCCTTAAAAGAAGAAGCAGATTTTTTACCTGCGGGGAAAACTGTGCTAATCTTAGGCGCCGGAGGCGCTGCCCGGTCCATCGCTGTTGAACTTGCCATGTCGGGGGCATTGTTAATAACCATAGCCAACCGGAAGCCAGAAAGAGCCGTTGAGCTTGCGCATCTATTAACCGGGCAGACTCCGGTAAAGAAGGCTGATACTGTGCACTGGACCACGCCGGAATTCAAAGAATCTGTTAAAAGGGCTGATTTGATTATCCAGGCGACGCCTTTAGGCATGTATCCCAACGCAGAAACCTGCCTGGATTTTCCTTTTGAATACCTTCAGCCGGGTCAGGTTATCTGTGATTTAGTTTATAATCCTCCTATTACAAAATTTTTAAAGAACGCAAGCTTAACTGAAGGAGTTAAAGTAACTAATGGAATAGGAATGCTTCTCTACCAGGGAGTGCTTGCTTTCGAACATTGGACAGGTGTGCAGGCCCCTGTAGAAATAATGCTCAAGTCACTGCAGGAGTTCCTTGCCGCGCAAGTTTACTAGTTAAACATAACGGCTTAGATCTAGTTATCCTTATTTAGAATAATGAGAGGAGTTGTATTTGTGCTTCGTTATTTAACCTCCGGTGAATCCCATGGCCCTGAGCTTACAGCAATAATTGAAGGCTTACCTGCGGGGCTTCCTTTGAGCAAGGACTATATTAATAAAAGACTTGCCAGGCGTCAGGGGGGTTATGGGCGCGGAGGCCGGATGGCAATTGAAAATGATCAGGTTGTTTTTTTGAGCGGGGTACGTGGAGGTATTACAATCGGGAGCCCTATTGCCTTGCAGATAAAGAACCGTGACTGGATAAACTGGAAAGAAATTATGGCGTCCGACGAAAGTGCAAGCCTGGGTCAAAGAGGGGTTACACGCCCCCGGCCTGGGCATGCTGATCTTGCCGGCGCATTAAAGTATGACCAGCAGGATATAAGGAATGTTCTGGAACGTGCAAGCGCCAGGGAGACCGCTGCCAGAGTTGCGGTGGGAAGTGCAGCGGAGAGACTGCTCGAAATGCTGGGTATTATCGTAATTGGTTATGTTGTGCAAATCGGCAGTATAACCGTCAGTGAAACGTCAGGTTATTCGAAGACCAGCCAAATGGAGCGGACCGATCTCCAAATGTTTAAAGAAGCACTGTCTGGTTCGCAGCTTTACTGTCCCGATTCAAAAGCGGAAGAGGCCATGAAACAGGAGATTGATCATGCCAAAGCTACAGGTGATTCCCTTGGCGGTGTTTTTGAAGTGTGCGTATTTGGCTTGCCACCTGGTTTGGGCAGTTACGTCCAGTGGGACAGGAGGTTGGACGGAAACCTGGCCAGGTCGCTGATGAGTATACCTTCAATAAAGGGAGTAGAAATCGGACTCGGTTTCACTGCTTCACGCTTGCCCGGTTCTTTAGCGCACGATGAAATCTATCACGAAAAGGGAAAGGGATTTTATCGTCTTACAAACCGTGCAGGTGGATTGGAAGGTGGCGTGACCAACGGGGAACCTTTAATTATAAGAGCAGCCGTAAAACCAATCCCAACCTTGTATAAACCTTTGCACAGCGTTGACTTGCTGACCCACGAACCCCAACTGGCTTCTGTGGAAAGGGCTGACACCTGTTCTGTGCCTGCAGCCAGCGTAATCGGGGAAGCCGCAGTAGCATGGGAATTGTCAGCTGCCTTCTTGGACAAGTTTGGCGGTGACACAATTGACGAGCTAAGAAAAAATTACGATGCATATCTGCTGCGGTTAAAAGAAAAAAGTATTTAAAACGGGCGGATTTTAATATGGAAAATATCATTTTAATCGGATTTATGGGAACTGGCAAAACCATTATTGGTAGAAAACTCGCCGACCGCCTCAAGTGGGATTTTATTGATACCGACAGTGAGATAGAGCGCGTTACGGGCAAAACAATACCGCAAATTTTTAAACAATTGGGTGAGGCGAGATTTCGTTCAGAAGAAAAAGTGGTTGTCAAAAGACTTAGCAAAAAAAAGCATTTGGTAGTGGCAACTGGTGGAGGGACAGTACTTGACAGCGAAAATGTATCCTGTCTGAAGGAAATTGGGATCCTCGTCTGTCTGACCGCTGATCCGGAGACAATCCTGACACGGGTTAAAGCAAGCCGGAACCGGCCGCTTCTCGGTGGTACAGAAGATTTAAAACAAAAGATTGAGGATCTTTTATCAGTACGCTCACAGGCATATGGTGCAGCAGACTTAAACATAGATACAAGTTTCGAAGATCCGGACCAGGTGGTTGAAAAAATAATTAAAAATCTCCAGGAGTGTCATAAGATGTCAGCGCCAATAGATATATATCTCGATCTTGCGGAACGGAGCTATCATATCTATATCGGCCAGGGATTAATAAACTCGGTGGGTTGCTATCTTAAAGAGCTTAATTTAGGAAAAAGTGTGCTCATGGTAAGTAACCCCAAGGTATTTGGCCTTTACGGCAATTTAGTTAAAGAAAAGCTTTCCAGTGCAGGGTATAGGGTGGTCCCGGCGCTGGCGCCGGATAGTGAAGAGGCAAAGAGCCTGGATGTTGCCGGGAAATTATATGATCTGGCATATCATAATCAACTTGACCGCCAAAGCGTGGTGGTCGCCCTGGGAGGGGGAGTTGTAGGTGACCTTGCTGGTTTTGTAGCTGCAACTTATATGAGGGGGATTGCTTTCGTACAGATGCCAACCACTCTCTTGGCCCAGGTAGACAGCAGCGTAGGGGGCAAGGTAGCGGTGAACCACCCGCGCGGAAAAAATATCATCGGATCTTTTTATCAGCCGAAACTTGTTCTATCAGATATAGATCTAATATCTACCCTTGATGACAGGGAACTGAGGACCGGGCTTGCCGAAGTAATTAAATGCGCTGTTATTGCTGATCGAGAGTTTTTTTCATGGCTCTTTGATCATATAGGCGACTTGCTTGACAGGCGGCCTGAGGCACTGGCAAGAGCAATCTCAACCTCCTGCAGAATAAAAGCAGAAGTTGTTCAGGAAGATGAAACGGAAAGAGGGCGCCGTGCTATTTTAAATTTTGGCCATACAGTAGGGCATGCCATAGAAGCATTGTCGGGTTATAATCTATACCGTCACGGAGAAGCGGTAGCGATAGGAATGGCGGCTGAAACCCGCCTGGCCAACAAACTTGGTATTTTAAAACAGGAAGAAGAAAATCGTATCATTGGTTTGATTAAAAAGACAGGCCTGCCTTCAGAATTACCCGGGCAGATTCCTGCTGATCAGTTTTTGATTTCTATTTTAAAGGATAAAAAAGTAATCGACAGGGAATATACATTTGCTTTGCCAGTAAGAATTGGGAGGTCTGAAATTGTAAAGGGCGTTCCGGAAGAAGTTTTGCGAAGTATATTAGGAAAATAAGCTTTTTTACCCTGCGCTTACCGCAAATGATCAAGGATATATTTACCGGACAGTTCAGGGAATGTACCGGATGTAGTCTCTGCTTTAAGAATTAACAAATAGATGTCCATGCTGCTGAAGCAGCGACATCAGCACCATAAGTATTTCATAAAACTGCCTGCTTCTTCACGCAGGGTTGCCGGACAAACTCTTTTATTACGCGTTTTATTGACAGAATTCCTTCCATCTGGTTATATTAAATCAGCATCATCTTGAAAATCATCTACAGGAGTTAAAACGAATGTTAAAAATTATGTTAAAGGACGGTCAGATCCGGGAGTATGAGGCGGGTACGAGACTTCTCGAAATAGCAAAGGATATTAGTCCTCGGCTGGGCAAGGAAGCCCTTGTCGGAGCAATAGATAAAGAACTGCATGATTTGGGTTACCAGCCTGAAGGCGGGAAAAACATTGATTTCTTTACCTTTGAGGACGATGAAGGCAAACGCGTCTTCCGTCACAGCAGCGCACATGTTATGGCGCAGGCGGTAAAACGTCTTTTTCCCGATACAAAGCTTGCCATTGGTCCTGCAATAGAGGAAGGTTATTATTATGATTTTGATACCCAAAGACCCTTTACAGTCGAAGACCTGGAAAAAATTCAGGATGAAATGGAAAAAATCATAAAAGAGGATTTCTCTTTTAAGAGGTTTGAGCTGAGCAGGGAAGAAGCGCTTAAATTGTTCAGTGAACTAAAAGAGCCGTATAAAGTTGAATTAATCAATGACCTTCCATTGGATGCGGTAATCTCATGCTATTCACAGGGAGAATTTACAGACCTGTGCGTCGGTCCCCATCTTCCTTCCACCGGCAGGTTAAAGGCTGTAAAGCTGCTAAGTATAGCAGGGGCTTACTGGCGTGGGGACGAAAGAAACAAAATGCTTCAGCGTATCTATGGAACATCGTTCCCTGAAAAAACCAAGCTTGATGAACACCTGTTTCGAATTGAAGAAGCTAAGAAAAGAGATCACCGGCGTTTAGGCATTGATTTAGATTTATTCAGTATTCAGGAAGAAGGGCCGGGATTCCCATTTTTTCACCCCAAAGGAATGGTTTTGCGAAACGAACTGGAGAAGTTTTGGCGTGAGGAGCATAAAAAGAGAGGATATCAAGAAATACGGACGCCGGTTATCTTGAACCGTTCTCTTTGGGAACAGTCCGGGCACTGGGACCATTACAGGGAAAACATGTATTTTACCAAAATAGATCAGGCTGATTATGCAGTAAAGCCAATGAATTGTCCGGGTGGTATTCTTATTTACAGGAGCCGTCTGCATAGTTATAGAGATCTGCCCATCAGGATGGCTGAACTGGGACTGGTCCACCGTCACGAGCTGTCGGGTGTTTTACATGGCTTGATGCGTGTACGGTGCTTTACTCAGGACGATGCCCATATATTTATGCTGCCCGGGCAAGTTAAAGACGAAATTATAGGCGTCATAAACTTCGTGGACGACTTTTATAAAATTTTCGATTTTCCCTACCACGTTGAGCTTTCCACCAAGCCTGAGAATTCCATAGGTTCGGATGAAATTTGGGATCTGGCGACAAAAGCGCTGAAGGAAGCGTTGGAAGAAAAGGGTATGAGTTACAAAGTAAACGAGGGCGACGGCGCTTTTTACGGCCCGAAAATTGACTTTCATCTTGAGGACTGTCTTGGCCGCACATGGCAATGCGGCACAATACAGTTAGACTTTGTTATGCCCGAAATGTTTAACCTGGCCTACATAGGTGAGGATGGTGTAAAACACCAGCCGGTCATGCTTCACAGGGTAATCTTCGGGAGTTTAGAGAGGTTTATTGGGATACTAACGGAGCATTTTGCCGGCGCTTTTCCGCTTTGGCTGGCGCCTGTGCAGGTAAGGGTACTTCCCATAACTCAGAGGCATCTTGCATACGCGGGTAAAGTAAAAGATATTCTGGACGAGGAAGGATTCCGCGTTGAGCTTGATGACCGTAATGAGAAAGTCAATTACAAAATACGCGAAGCTCAGTTACAAAAGATTCCTTATATGCTGGTGGTCGGGGATCGTGAGTCTGATAGCGGCCAGGTTTCCGTTCGTAACCGGCAGCTTGGTGATTTGGGAGCGATGGCGCTTGACGAGTTTGTTTTAAAAATACAGGAGGAGGTTAATATTAAGGCTTTATCACCACTTCCGAATGCATAAACGAACATGAGCATGTAGGCAGTTGATCTCCCTAAGGCAAATTAATTTTCAGAGTAGGAGTGAAAAGTTTGCGAACAGCCATTTATCCCGGCAGTTTTGATCCCGTAACATGCGGTCATTTGGATATTGTTGAACGGGCTGTAGCGCTGTTTGACAAAGTAATTGTGGCTGTGTCAAAAAACGCAAGTAAGAGTCCCTTTTTTTCTGTTACAGAACGCGTGGACATGTTAAGGGAAGTCCTGCAAAACTATCCAAACGTATTAGTAGATTCCTTTGAGGGCTTAACAGTCAGCTATGCGGTCACAAGGGGAGCGCAGGTAGTGATCAGGGGACTAAGAGCTATTTCGGATTTCGAAAACGAATTCATGATGGCCCTGACGAATAAGCAGCTGCAGCCTTCTGTTGAGACTGTTTTCTTGATGACAAGGGCAAGATATTCTTTCATAAGTTCGAACGGAGTAAAGGAAGTTGCCTATTTCGGGGGCTGTATTACCGGACTGGTACCCCCTTTAATAGAGGAAAGACTGGGTAAGAAAATATTAGCCTGCAGAGAAAGAGATAAGTCGGAAGGCTAAGTTGGACCTTGCGGAGATCCAGGCAAAATGCTTAACAATAACATTGAGGCAATTATCAAAACACTGTCCGGATGATTGTCAGCTATTAAGATTTTGTGTGACAGGTAATTCATCTTTTGCCGGAGGAAGCTAGTTTATTTTCCTGCCTTAATAATATTTTCCAATGAATAATCCGGTATTGCAGGTCTTGTGTTTCCCCTGAAACATTAAAATCCTCCTGGATACAACGGCCCCAAGGCAAGTATTGACATACAATATGGCTTATGTTAAATTAGTTAAGGCTATTGGCTGGCTATAACATATTTTGGAGGGTAAGCTTACTGATGCGTGTATTAGTTACATTGGCTTGTGGTGAGTGCAAACAAAGAAATTATACTACGACAAAGAATAAAAAAAATGATCCTGGCCGGATTGAAATGAAAAAGTATTGCAGGTTTTGCCACACCCATACTTTACATAAAGAAACGCGTTAAAACCGGTTGCTTAAATAAGAGAGAAGAGCTTAAAGGATGTGGCTATGTTGGGTAACGAGGCCAAAAAGGGAAATACTACAAAACAGGACCCGCCTAAAAACGGAATTTTTAAGAAGCCCGCGATCGGTTCAAAGAATTTGAGCAAAGGTTCAGGGACCAAGCCCGATCGAAAACAAAATGCGCCAAAAAAAGACAAAGTAAATTATGTAGAACAGCTGAAGTTCTATTTTAAAGGAGTTTATAGTGAACTTAAAAAAGTTCATTGGTTGGGCAGGCGTGAGGTAAGTATCTATACCGGGGTTGTTTTAGTGGCGGTTACGATAGTGGGGATATTAATCTGGGCATTCGATTCTTTCCTCTCCCGTTTATTACATTTGATTTTGGAATAATTAATTGGGAGGTGGGAGCCCTTTATTGGGTCCCTCTTTATGGATAAACAGTGGTATGTAATCCATACTTATTCCGGCTATGAAAACAAGGTCAAAGCTAACCTTGAAAAAAGAATCGAAACCATGAATATGGAAGATAAGATTTTCCGTATAATTGTTCCTATGGAAGACGAACTGGAATTCAGAGATGGTAAAAGAAAAATCAACAAGAGAAAGATTTTTCCGGGTTACGTCCTTGTTGAAATGGTAATGGGCGATGATTCATGGTATGTTGTCCGGAACACTCCGGGGGTTACAGGTTTTGTTGGCTCAGGTTCAAAACCCATCCCTTTAACTGAAGAGGAAGCTGTACAGGTTATGCGTCAAATGGGAGTGGAGGAGGTCAGGATACGGGTTGATCTCGCAATTGGGCAAAATATCAGGGTCAAATCGGGGCCTTTTGAGGACTTTATTGGAGTAGTTGAAGAAGTTCGCCCGGATAAGTATAAACTCAAAGTTAAGATATCAATGTTCGGACGGGAAACCCCCGTAGAATTAGATTTTGCTCAAGTGGAGAAAATAAGTTAGGAAGTTTTTTATAGATTTAAGGCTGGTAAGTATTCATGACGGGAGGTGTTTATAAGAATGGCACGTAAAAAGAAGGTAGTCGCAATAGTAAAACTCCAGGTTCCTGCCGGTAAGGCAACGCCAGCTCCTCCAGTAGGTCCGGCGTTAGGGCAACACGGGGTAAATATCATGGCTTTTGTAAAAGAATATAATGATAGGACGGCTGCTCAGGTTGGTCTGATTGTACCGGTAGAAATTACTGTTTTTGAAGATAGGAGCTTTACTTTTATCTGCAAAACACCACCTGCATCGGTATTATTAAAGAAAGCGGCAAATATCGAAAAGGCTTCCGGCGAACCAAACAAGAAAAAGGTTGCCCGTATACCGGCCGCGAAAGTTCGTGAAATCGCTCAGACAAAAATGCAGGATCTTAACGCCAATACTATAGAAGCAGCTGTACGTATGGTAGAAGGAACTGCCAGGAGTATGGGTATTGAAGTTGTTTAAGGAGTGAATCGGGTAAATGCCTAAAAGAAGTAAAAATTATCAGGAAGCCAGCAAGCAAATCAACAGTGATCTGCTTTATGATCCTAAAGAGGCTTTGGAATTGGTAAAGCAGCTGGCCAAGGCAAAATTTGACGAAACAGTCGAGGCAATTGTCAAGCTGGGTGTTGATCCCCGTCATGCTGATCAGCAGGTCAGGGGAGCAATGGTTTTGCCTCATGGAACCGGCAGGACAAGATCGGTTCTGGTGTTCGCGAGGGATGATAAGGCAAAAGAAGCGCTTGACGCAGGGGCTGATTTTGTTGGCGCTGAAGACATTGTCGAAAAAATTCAGCAGCAGGGTTGGCTTGATTTCGAAGTTGCTATAGCCACCCCTGATATGATGAGCATGGTTAGTAAATTGGGGCGCATACTTGGCCCGCGCGGACTTATGCCAAACCCGAAAACAGGAACTGTTACTCCTGATGTAACCAGAGCCGTCAATGAGGTAAAGGCCGGAAAGATAGAATATCGTGTTGATAAAGCAGGTATCATTCATGTTCCCATAGGAAGAGTATCATTTAACACTGAAAAGCTTGTCGAGAATCTGGATGCTTTACTGGATCAATTGGTGAAAGTTAAGCCTGCCGCAGCAAAGGGGCAATATATTAAAGGGATCTATGTATGTTCGACTATGGGACCTGGGGTTAAAGTAATCGCCCTGAAGCTTTCAGCTTAAAAAGTATATATCTTAAATGCGCTATAGACAGTTGGTGTCGTAAAGACCTAAGGGTGCAGCACCGCCAACCGAGGCCTCATAAAACTTTGTGTGTTTTCTATTGAAAACGGCAGGCCTCTGGTTGAAACAGAGGCTTTTTCATTCAGCTAACCATATTAGAGGAGGTGATTGAAACAAAATGTCTTCCAGGGATGAAAAACAGATGGTTGTAAATGAAATCAGGGAAAAATTGAAGGATTGTAAAATTGCTATAATGGCTGATTATCGCGGTCTTGATGTCGCGTCAATGAGCAGTTTGCGCCGAAGACTACGGGAAGTTGACGCTGAACTGAAGGTGGCTAAAAACACTCTTACCCGTCTGGCTGCAAAAGAAATAGACCTTAATGATTTGGGCTCTATTCTTGAAGGGCCGACTGCAATCGCATTTTGCAAGGGTGATCCGGTTAAGCCCGCAAAATTATTAATTGAAATAACTCGTGAATTTAAACAGTTGGTAATTAAAGGCGGGGTGTTGGAAGGGAAAGTTATTCAGGACAGACAAGTCCGCCAACTGGCCGAACTGCCTTCGCGAGAAGTTTTATTGGGCAGAGTTGTAGGTGGCATGCAGGCGCCGGTTTACGGATTGGTAAATGTCCTAAGCGGTCCGCTAAGAAATCTTGTCTATGTAATTGAGGAAATTCGCAGACAAAAGTCTGCCGGAGAAACAGGTTAATAATGCAATTAAAATGGTTAATAATTATAATGGGAGGTTCATTAAAATGTCAAAAGTCAACGAAATAGTTGAAGCTGTAAAAGGTTTAACAGTTCTGGAACTGGCAGAACTGGTTAAAATGTTCGAAGAAGAATTTGGCGTCAGCGCTGCTGCGCCAGTTGCTATGGCAGTTCCTGCTGCCGGGGCTGCATCTGCTCAGTCTGTTGTGGAAGAAGAGGAACAGACGGAATTCGATGTTATATTATCATCAGTGGGAGATAAGAAGATTAACGTTATTAAAGTTGTTCGCGAGATTACCGGTCTAGGTTTAAAAGAGGCGAAAGAGCTTGTGGATAACGTCCCCAAACCTGTAAAGGAAAAGATAGGCAAGGAAGAAGCGCAATCCATCAAGGAAAAACTTGAAGAGCAGGGAGCCGGTGTCGACGTAAAATAATTTATCAATAATACATATTGACAATCAAATTGTAAAGTGCTAGTATAATTAGATAGCTTCTTTTTATACTTTCTTATATTTGGTAAATTATTTTGGGGGATAATGTTGTAGAAACTATTCCGTTTTAGAAAAAAGCGAGGATCGGAAATATGCCGGACCTTGCTTTTTACTTGTTTCTTTTTTGTAAATCTCCAAGGGGGTTGGTAGCGTAGAATGAGTCTTATAAATTTGGGTTCCAGGGAGCGATGGAGCTTTTTTAAACTTAAAGAGGTCTTGGATCTGCCCGATCTTATTGAGATTCAAAAAGGTTCGTATAAGTGGTTTTTAAGTGAAGGACTGAGAGAAGTATTTCGTGATGTTTCTCCTGTTCAAGACTTTACAGGAAACCTTGTTCTGGAATTTTTAGATTATTCGTTGGGGGAACCTAAATATTCAGAAGAAGAATGTAAAGAGAGGGATGTTACCTATTTCTCACCATTACGGGTTAAAGTGAGGTTGATCAATAAAGAGACCGGTGAGGTAAAGGAACAGGAAGTTTTTATGGGGGACCTTCCCCTGATGACTGAAAAAGGAACTTTTATTATTAATGGGGCTGAACGCGTTATTGTCAGCCAATTAGTGCGGTCCCCCGGTGTCTATTTCGGTGAACAGATTGATACATCGGGTAAAAAAATATATACTGCAACGATTATTCCCAATCGTGGGGCCTGGCTGGAGTTTGAAACAGATGCAAATGATCAGATTTTCGTACGCATTGACCGTACACGTAAAATACCGGCAACAGTTTTAGTCAGGGCACTGGGTTACGGTCCCAACATGAAAATAATGGAACTGCTAGATGAGAACGTGCATATTCAGGATACCCTGGCACGGGATAATACTGATTCGGAAGAAGAGGCCCTGGTTGAAATTTACAAACGGTTGAGACCCGGGGAGCCTCCCGCTGTCGAAAGCGCCCGCACATTACTGTCTTCCCTGTTTTTTGATCCTAAACGTTATGATCTGGCCAATGTCGGCAGATATAAAATAGAAAAAAAGCTAAAGCATGGCGTTTTATACCGTGATGGCGAACCTGATGGTGATCTTAAAACACGTCAAAAGGATCAAAACCGTGAATTCATCCGTGAATTAACGCACAAGGATATTATACAAACAATGCGGTATTTGCTTAAGCTGATGGATGGGGAAGGGAATGTTGACGACATTGATCACCTGGGTAACCGCAGAGTCCGTTCTGTGGGCGAGTTGCTTCAAAACCAATTCCGCATAGGATTGGCCAGGATGGAACGGGTAATCAGGGAACGGATGACAATTCAGGATATAGACGTGATTACACCGCAGGTTTTGATAAATATCCGACCGGTAGTTGCTGCAATCAAGGAGTTTTTTGGCTCAAGCCAGTTGTCTCAGTTTATGGATCAGACAAATCCTCTTGCCGAACTAACCCATAAGCGCCGTCTTTCCGCACTGGGACCAGGCGGACTTAGCCGTGAAAGGGCTGGTTTTGAGGTCCGTGATGTTCACCATTCTCACTATGGAAGAATCTGCCCTATTGAAACCCCTGAAGGTCCTAATATCGGACTTATAGGATCTTTAAGCTGTTATGCAAGAGTCAATCCGTTTGGTTTTATCGAGACCCCTTACCGTAAAGTAGAAAAACAAAATAAGCGGGTCACCGAAGAAATCAGCTATCTAACAGCCGACGAAGAAGAGGAAAACGTAATTGCTCAGGCTAATGTTCCCCTTGATGAAAACGGCTATTTCAAAGGACAGGTGAGCGCGCGATCTTATCATGGAGAAATAATGGTTGTTCCCGATTCCAAGGTTGATTATATGGACGTTTCACCCAAGCAGGTGTTCAGTGTGGCTTCAGCTTTAATACCTTTCCTGGAGCACAATGACGCCAACCGTGCGCTGATGGGCGCAAATATGCAGCGTCAGGCTGTTCCACTGATTAAAGTTGATGCTCCGCTGGTTGGTACAGGGGTAGAATATAAAGTCGCCTGCGATTCCGGTGTCGTGGTGCTTTCAAAAAGTGACGGCATTGTGGAAAGGGTCACGGCCAATGAAGTTCTAATCCGGACTGATGAAGGCACAATCAATACACATAAGCTTTTAAAATTTAACCGTTCTAATCAGGGGACCTGTATAAACCAGAAAGCTATAGTAAAAAAAGGCCAGCGTATTAAAACCGGGCAGGTAATTGCAGACGGTCCCTCAACCGATTACGGGGAGTTGGCGCTTGGGCGCAATGTACTGGTTGCTTTTATGCCCTGGGAAGGCTTTAATTATGAGGACGCAATACTGGTAAGTGAAAAACTGGTCAAAGAAGATTATTTTACTTCGATCCATATTGAGGAATATGAGTGTGAAGCCAGAGATACCAAACTTGGTCCTGAGGAGATAACAAGAGATATTCCAAATGTAGGTGAGGATATACTTAAGGATTTAGATGATCGCGGGATAATTCGTATAGGCGCTGAAGTCCGTCCCGGTGATATTCTTGTAGGCAAAGTAACTCCAAAGGGAGAAACTGAGCTTACTGCGGAAGAACGTTTGTTAAGGGCTATTTTTGGTGAGAAAGCGCGTGAGGTGCGGGATACTTCATTGCGCGTGCCGCATGGGGAAGGCGGCAAGGTAGTCGATGTCAAGGTGTTTTCGAGGAATAACGGGGATGAACTTCTTCCCGGAGTTAACAGGCTGGTCAGGGTTTACGTTGTTCAGAAAAGAAAAATTTCTGAAGGAGATAAGATGGCCGGACGTCATGGTAATAAGGGTGTAATTGCACGCATACTGGCCGAAGAGGATATGCCGTGCCTTTCTGACGGCACACCGGTCGAAATTGTCTTAAACCCTCTGGGGGTGCCTTCAAGAATGAACCTTGGGCAGGTTTTGGAGGCTCATCTTGGATGGGCTGCAAAACAAATGGGTTACTATGTTTCAAGCCCTGTTTTTAACGGGGCCGGTGAAAAGGAGATTCTTGAGTTCCTCAATAAGGCCGGTCTTCCTGAGGACGGGAAAATTGTTCTTCGGGACGGACGAACCGGAGAACCGTTTGATAACCCGATTACCGTCGGATACGTTTATATGTTAAAGCTTGCCCATCTGGTTGATGATAAAATCCACGCCCGTTCGACCGGACCTTATTCACTGGTTACACAACAGCCTCTCGGAGGAAAAGCGCAATTCGGCGGGCAGCGTTTCGGCGAAATGGAGGTCTGGGCGCTTGAAGCATATGGCGCCGCCTATACTCTTCAAGAGATTTTAACCGTCAAATCGGATGATGTTCTGGGACGGGTTAAGACTTATGAAGCGATTGTAAAGGGAGAAAACGTGCCTGAACCAGGTGTTCCCGAGTCGTTCAAGGTGCTGGTGAAGGAATTGCAGAGTCTTTGCCTGGATGTTAAAGTTCTTTCTGAAGATGATGAGGAAATCGAAATCATGGAAACTGAAGAGGAAAACACAGAGGCGGCAAAGGATCTGTGGCTTGATATGCACGTTGAAGAAACCACGTACGGCAAAGGAAGCATTGTTAACGAAAATATTGCAGATGCAGATGCAGATACAGATGCAGATACAGATGCAGATACAGATACAGATACAGATACAGACGAAGAAGATGATTACATTGATGAATCCTTTGATGATAACCTTGTTCTTGATGAAGAAGAGGAGGATGAAGCTGAAACCGAAACCGAAACAGAGGAATAACTTCTTTGCGGGCTGAAGAGGTCTTTGAGCTAATGCAGCATCTTCAGGTTTTAATCCCGGAAACGCATTTAAAATACTGAAAGGAGCAGACTCCTTGTTGGACTTAAACGACTTCGATCGCATTAGAATTGGTTTAGCGTCACCCGAACAAATCCGCCAGTGGTCGAGCGGGGAAGTAAAAAAACCGGAAACAATAAACTACCGGACTCTCAAACCGGAGAGAGATGGATTATTCTGTGAAAGAATTTTCGGTCCCACCCGGGACTGGGAGTGCCATTGCGGTAAATATAAACGCGTCCGTTATAAGGGCGTCGTTTGTGACAGGTGCGGCGTTGAAGTCACCCGTTCAAAAGTTCGCCGTGAGCGGCTGGGTCATATCGAACTGGCTGCGCCTGTGTCCCACATTTGGTATTTTAAAGGTATTCCGAGCCGGATGGGTTTATTACTGGATATTTCACCACGGGCGCTTGAGAAAGTGTTGTACTTTGCTTCATATATTGTCATTCATTCCGGAGGAACCCCGTTGCTGAAAAAACAACTGCTCACCGAAACTGAATTCCGGGAGAACCGTGAGAGATACGGAAATACTTTCCGGGCTTATATGGGAGCGGAGGCTGTCAAGCTATTACTGGAAGAAATTGATCTGGAGGAGTTAGATGACGAATTAAGAAAGGAACTCAGGGAAGTTTCCGGGCAGCGAAAGATCAGGGCCATTCGCCGGCTGGAAGTTGTCGAAGCATTTCGCAAATCGGAAAACCGGCCGGAATGGATGATCCTCGACGTGGTTCCAGTTATTCCGCCTGAACTCCGTCCCATGGTCCAGCTTGACGGCGGGCGTTTTGCCACTTCGGACTTAAATGATCTGTACAGACGGGTGATTAACCGCAACAACCGGCTCAAGCGGCTGCTTGAGCTTGGAGCGCCGGATATTATTGTCCGCAATGAAAAACGTATGCTGCAGGAAGCCGTTGACGCATTAATAGACAACGGCCGCCGCGGCAGGCCTGTCACAGGCCCGGGAAACCGCCCCTTGAAGTCGTTAAGCGATATGCTGAAAGGAAAACAAGGCCGTTTCCGCCAGAACCTTTTAGGAAAACGTGTTGATTATTCAGGGCGATCCGTTATTGTTGTAGGTCCCAGTCTTCAACTACACCAGTGCGGCCTGCCGAAAGAAATGGCTTTGGAGCTGTTTAAACCCTTTGTGATGAAAAAACTGGTCAGTAAGGGCTATGCGCATAATGTCAAGAGCGCAAAAAGAATGGTGGAAAGGGTTAAGCCTGAAGTTTGGGATGTCTTGGAAGATGTTATCAAGGAGCACCCTGTTCTGTTAAACCGTGCTCCTACACTTCACCGCCTGGGAATCCAGTCTTTTGAACCGGTTCTTGTGGAAGGACGGGCAATTCAAATTCATCCTTTGGTCTGCGCTGCATATAACGCGGATTTTGATGGTGATCAGATGGCGGTGCACGTCCCGCTTTCCTCAGAAGCGCAGGCGGAGGCCAGGCTTTTAATGCTTGCAGCTCATAATATATTAAACCCCAAGGACGGCCGGCCGGTTGCCGTACCGACTCAGGATATGGTCCTGGGATGTTATTACCTTACGGAGGAAAAGCCCGGAGCCCTGGGGGAAAATATGATTTTTAAAGATAAAGATGAAGCTGTAATGGCATATTATAACGAGGTGGCCGGTTTACAGGCGAGGGTTAAGGTGCGCCAAAAGAAAGGCGTTTACCTGGAAACAACTGTCGGAAGACTGATTTTTAACGAGGCAATTCCAGAGGAACTGGGCTATCAGAACCAGACTATGGATAAAAAAAGCTTGAGCAAACTGGTTGACCTTAGTTACCGTAAATTGGGGTTTGGAGCAACAACATCATTGCTGGATGGGATTAAAAAAATCGGATTTCGTTTCGCAACCAAGGCAGGAGTTACGATCAGTATCTCTGATCTGACCATACCAAAAGAGAAAGTAAACGTTTTGAAAAATGCTGATGAGCAGATTGAAGTCATTGAGCAGCAGTTTCGCCGGGGCTTGATTACAGAGGATGAACGTTACCGTAAGGTAATCAGCGTTTGGAACGAAAGTACAGAAAAAGTTACCAAAGCCTTGGTTGACAACCTCGGCAGATTCAACCCGGTATACATGATGGCCAATTCCGGAGCCCGCGGTAATATTCAGCAGATCAGACAGTTGGCCGGGATGCGCGGTTTAATGGCCGATCCCTCCGGGCGGATTATTGATATGCCGATTAAAGCAAATTTCAGGGAAGGCCTGACCGTATTGGAATACTTTATTTCAACGCATGGCGCCCGCAAGGGACTGGCCGATACGGCCCTGCGGACTGCGGATTCCGGATACCTGACCAGGCGTCTTGTTGATGTTGCTCAGGATGTAATTGTACGTGAAGATAACTGTCATACGGATCAGTGTATCGAAGTAGAGGAAATCAAGGACGGCACTGAAGTTATTGAACTGTTGGAAAACCGTATTGAAGGAAGAATTGCCTCGGCCGATATAATTGATCCTCAAACCGGTGAAATGATCGTCCGGCGCGACGAGGAGATTAATTGGGAAAAAGCAGAACAAATCGTTGGGGCAGGGATAAAAAGAGTAAAGATCAGGTCGGTTCTAACCTGCAAGTCGCGTTATGGTGTTTGTATAAAATGCTACGGACGAAACCTTGCTACCGGGTCGCCTGTTG
Organism: Desulfotomaculum sp.; assembly: GCA_003513005.1. Classification (NCBI taxonomy): domain Bacteria; kingdom Bacillati; phylum Bacillota; class Clostridia; order Eubacteriales; family Desulfotomaculaceae; genus Desulfotomaculum; species Desulfotomaculum sp. The sequence goes on along the minus strand of DOTD01000030.1, from coordinate 57,973 downwards.
ATATAGGGGAAGCAGTCGGCATTATTGCGGCGCAGTCCATCGGCGAACCCGGAACACAGCTAACCATGAGGACGTTCCACACCGGGGGCGTTGCCGGAGAGGATATTACCCAGGGACTTCCGCGGGTTGAAGAGCTTTTTGAGGCACGCCGCCCAAAAGGCCAGTCAATCATTGCTGAAATAGACGGTTTTGTAGAAATCCAGGATAATAAAGAACGCAAAGAAGTTATAATTACTTCAAAAGACGGTGAGAGAAGAAACTACCCTGTACCTTATGGAGCGCGTATCAAAGTTGACAGTGACAAAGAGGTAGGCATAGGAGATGAACTTACTGATGGTTCAATAAACCCGCACGACCTGTTAAGGGTAAAGAACGCACAGGGTGTACAGCTGTATCTGCTCCAAGAGGTACAAAGGGTGTACCGTTTACAGGGAGTAGAAATAAACGACAAGCATATCGAAGTAATGATCCGGCAGATGCTTCGCAAGGTAAAGCTGGAAGATGCGGGAGACACGGAACTGCTGCCGGGGGGTATAATCGATATTTTTGAATTAGAAGAAGAGAATCAGCGCATTACAGCTCTTGGCGGCAGGGAAGCTACAGCAAGGCCGATGCTTTTGGGAATAACAAAGGCGTCTTTAGCGACAGATTCTTTCCTCTCGGCGGCTTCTTTCCAGGAGACAACCCGGGTGCTTACAGAAGCGGCAATCAAGGGCAGGCTGGATCCGCTGCTGGGGCTAAAGGAAAACGTCATTATCGGCAAACTGGTTCCTGCCGGCACGGGGATGAGCCGTTACCGGCATATAAAGGTACTGGATGAGCCTGACCACGATATAACAAATAGCTAGGGATGCTTTTGAATTTTAATCATCTGCTGTTGACAACATGTGCATCTGGTGATAACATATTCAAGTGTCTTTTGATTCCTGTGTTTTTATCAGGTGTCAATGGAGGTTTTTGGTTTTTATGTCTTTAATAGATCTTCAACAGGCTCAAAAAAAAACAGTAGGTTCTAAGCAAACACTAAAAGCTATTAAACGGGGACAGGTAAAAGTTGTATATATTGCCCTCGACGCCGAGAAACAAGTTACCCAGGTCATTTTACAGGTCTGCCAAAGCCAGGGTATACCGGTTGTAGAAATTGAAACAATGTATAATCTTGGCAGGATCTGCGGCATAGAAGTGGGATGCGCAGTGGCAGCCATTTTAGACTCATAAGCGCAAAAAAGAGGAGGGGCATGATGTGCCGACAATCAGTCAGCTTATACGCAGGGGGAGAGAGGAAGTTCTTGAAAAGTCCTCTGCTCCTGCTTTAAAAGAATGCCCGCAAAAAAGAGGAGTCTGCACCAGGGTTTATACCACAACTCCTAAAAAGCCCAATTCAGCGTTGCGGAAAGTAGCGCGTGTCAGGTTGGTAAATGGAATTGAGGTAACGTCATACATACCGGGGATTGGGCATAACCTTCAGGAGCACTCTGTGGTTTTGGTCCGGGGGGGTCGCGTAAAGGATCTTCCTGGTGTGAGATACCATGTTGTGCGCGGGACTCTTGATTCAGCGGGGGTTCAAAATCGTAACCGCAGCCGTTCAAAGTATGGGACCAAGCGGCCTAAAAAATAAAATAATTTAAAATATATATTTACAAAATATATACAAAGCAAAGGAGGGGAAGGATGCCTAGAAGGGGTAATGTTTCCAGGAAGGACGTGGCGCCAGATCCCGTCTATAGCAGCAAAACTGTAGCAAAATTGATCAACCAGATTATGTTGAAAGGCAAAAAGAGCATAGCGGAAGGTATTTGTTACGGTGCTTTTGATATTATTCAGCAAAAGGCGGGGAAAAGCCCACTTTCAGTCTTTGAAAGCGCAATGAAGAATGTAATGCCAATTCTGGAGGTCAAGGCCCGCCGTGTAGGAGGCGCCAACTACCAGGTTCCCATAGAGGTTCGGCCCGAACGCAGGCAAACTTTAGCCATCCGTTGGATCACAAAGTTTGCGCGGGATCGAAGCGGAAAAAGCATGGAGGAAAAACTGGCCCAGGAAATAATGGATGCTGCAAACAATACCGGGGCTTCTGCAAAAAAGAGAGAAGATACGCACAAAATGGCAGAAGCGAACAGGGCATTTGCCCATTATAGATGGTAAACGGAGGTACTATGGTGGCACGGCAATTTCCATTAGAAAAGACGCGCAACATTGGCATCATGGCCCATATTGACGCCGGTAAGACCACCACTACCGAACGTATGCTTTTTTATTCCGGCAGGTTACATAGAATGGGAGAGGTTCATGACGGTTCTTCCACGATGGACTGGATGGTTCAGGAGCAGGAAAGGGGTATTACAATTACTTCAGCCGCCACTACCTGTCAATGGAAGGGATTTTGTATCAACATTATCGACACGCCAGGACACGTTGACTTTACGGTCGAGGTAGAACGGTCACTGAGGATATTAGATGGTTCGGTAGCTATTTTCTGTTCTGTAGGTGGTGTCGAGCCGCAATCAGAAACCGTCTGGAGGCAGGCGGACAAATATGGCGTCCCGCGGATAGCATACATTAACAAGATGGACCGTATTGGCGCTGATTTTTTTCAATCGCTTGCCATGATTAAGGAACGTTTAGGAGCAAATCCTATTGCTATTCAACTGCCTATCGGAAGCGAAGAGAATTTTGTTGGTGTGGTTGACCTGATTAGAAATAAGACATTGAGATTTGTTGATGATCTTGGAACGAGGATAGAAGAAGCGGATATTCCGGCCGATCTGGCTGATCTGGCTGCGGAATACCGTGAAAAATTAATTGAGATTATCGCCGAACAAGATGAGGAATTAATGCTCAAGTATCTTGAAGGTGATGAATTAGACGAGGAAGATATTAAAGAAAGCATACGTAAAGCTACTATTTCAGTTAAAATGGTTCCTGTTCTTTGCGGTTCTTCCTTTAAGAACAAAGGTGTACAGCAACTTTTAGATGCTATTGTGGATTTTCTCCCCGCTCCTATTAATTTGCCTCCCATTAAAGGAATTGTTCCCGGAACCGGGCAGGAAGAGAAACGGATGTCAAGTGATGATGAACCCTTTTCTGCTCTGGCTTTCAAGATTATGACAGATCCATATGTTGGCAAGCTTACATTTATAAGGGTTTATTCAGGAAAACTAACTAATGGTTCTTATGTCTATAATTCTACAAAGGACCAGCGGGAAAGAATTGGCCGGATTCTGCGTATGCATGCCAATCACAGAGAAGATGTCAACGAAATTTATGCCGGCGACATTGTTGCAGTTATTGGTTTAAGGAAAACAACTACAGGTGATACTCTTTGCTATGAGCAGAGTCCTATCTTGCTTGAATCAATGGAGTTTCCCGAACCGGTTATCTCAGTAGCCATTGAACCCAGGACGGTTGCTGATCAGGACAAGATGGGCGCAGCTCTGGTTAAGTTGGCAGAAGAAGATCCCACATTTAAAATCCACACAAATGGCGAGACAGGCCAGATTATTATCTCGGGTATGGGTGAATTGCATCTGGAAATTATCATTGACCGGCTGTTGCGTGAATTTAAAGTGGAAGCAAACGTTGGCCGTCCGCAGGTTGCATACAAAGAAACGGTTTTAGCAATCGGCAAAGCTGAAGGAAAGTACATCCGCCAAACTGGGGGACGGGGACAATACGGACATGTAATTCTGGAAGTAGAACCATCAGAACGCGGGGCGGGCTTTGAATTTGTTAACAAGATTGTAGGAGGCGTAATTCCCAAGGAATACATACCTGCTGTAGAGTCAGGAATTAAAGAAGCTTTGGAGAACGGAGTTTTAGCCAGTTTTCCATTAACGGATCTTAAGGCAACCCTGCTTGACGGGAGTTACCACGAGGTCGATTCTTCTGATGTTGCCTTTAAAATTGCAGCATCAATAGGTTTTAAAAGCGCAGTTCAAAAAGCCAAACCTATACTTTTAGAACCTGTTATAAAAATCGAGGTGGTGGTCTTGGAAGAGTATGTCGGTGACGTAATAGGAGATCTAAACGCCCGTCGGGGTCAGATAGAAGAGGTGGAATCCAGGGGTACAGCAAGAATAGTCCGGGGAAGCGTTCCATTGGCTGAAATGTTTGGGTATGCAACCGCCCTTCGTTCACGTACTCAAGGGCGGGGGACATATACAATGCAGTTCAGCCATTATGGTGAGGCGCCATTGCAACTGGCGGAAGAAATTGTTGCCCGGCGCGGCGGCAGTATAAAAAATTTATATTAAACAAGTTTGTCCATTAAAAAAAGGCGGGGCAGAGTTTTTTCATCAAGCAAGAAATGGCGTACGCATGTAATCTTTAATATTTTTAAGGAGGAGTATTTTATGGCAAAAGCAAAATTCCAGCGAACAAAGCCTCATGTAAACATTGGAACGATTGGTCACGTCGATCATGGCAAAACGACTTTGACTTCCGCTATTACAACGGTACTTGCAACAGTTGGAAGGGCGACGGTAAAGAAATATGAAGATATAGACAACGCGCCGGAAGAAAAGGAACGGGGATTGACAATTAATACAGCCCACGTGGAATACGAGACTGATAACAGGCATTATGCCCATGTTGACTGCCCCGGTCACGCTGACTACATCAAAAACATGATCACTGGCGCTGCACAGATGGATGGCGCAATTCTTGTTGTTTCAGCGGCAGACGGCCCAATGCCCCAGACACGTGAGCATATTATTTTAGCCAGACAGGTTAACGTACCGTATATTGTTGTTTACATGAACAAATCCGACATGGTAGACGATCCCGAACTTCTCGAACTCGTTGAACTTGAAGTGAGGGAATTGCTGTCAAGCTATGAATTCCCCGGCGATGAAACACCTATAATAATTGGTTCCGCCTTAAAGGCAGGGGAATGTGGCTGCGGCAAGCCTGATTGTGAATGGTGCAAATCAATCTGGGAACTGTTGGCAGCAGTTGATAAATACGTTCCTACCCCTGAACGGGATATTGATAAACCTTTCTTGATGCCTGTTGAGGATGTATTTACAATTACCGGCCGTGGCACTGTAGCAACTGGACGTGTGGACCGGGGAGCTATTAAAGTCGGCGAAGAGGTAGAAATTGTAGGCTTAATGGACAAACCCCGCAAAACAGTCGTAACCGGTGTGGAAATGTTCCGCAAGATCTTGGATCGTGGTGAGGCGGGAGATAACATAGGATGCCTGCTGCGCGGTGTAGAACGTAAAGATGTCGAGCGGGGACAGGTATTGGCAAAACCGGGAAGCATTAAGCCTCATACTCATTTTAACGCCGAAGTTTATGTTCTGACCAAGGAGGAAGGCGGGCGCCATACGCCATTTTTCAACGGTTACCGGCCGCAGTTTTACTTCCGCACAACGGATGTTACGGGAGTAGTCACTCTGCCGGAAGAAGTTGAGATGGTTATGCCCGGCGACCATATTCACCTGGCGATTAAACTGATTACACCTGTTGCTATCGAGGAAAATTCGCATTTTGCAATTCGGGAAGGCGGCCGTACAGTTGGCGCCGGGGTAGTAACCTCTATTATTGAATAGTTTATTCCGGTACTGTGTAAGCTGGTTTCTTCTCCGAAGAAGGAGGAAGAGATGAATAACCAAAAAATAAGGATCCGTCTTAAGGCATATGATCACAATACTTTAGATCAGTCGGCTCAAAAAATTGTGGAAACAGCAAAGAGGACAGGCGCCAGCGTAGCCGGCCCCATTCCTTTGCCGACAGAGAAGAATATTTACACCATATTGCGTTCTCCCCACAAAGATAAGGACTCAAGGGAGCAATTTGAAATGCGAACCCACAAGCGTTTGGTCGATATTCTTGATCCTACTCCCAAGACGGTAGACGCGCTGATGCGCTTGGACCTGCCGGCCGGTGTGGATATTGAGATAAAGCTTTAAGGCAGCAAAGGCAGACGAATTATAGTAGGGAGGCTTGTTTCTCATGCCTGGAGGAATCTTGGGCAGAAAGGTTGGAATGACACAGGTTTTCACCGGTGAAGGTGTAACTATTCCGGTTACTCTTATTAAAGCGGGTCCCTGTGTTGTTGTTCAAAGAAAGACACCCGAGCATGATGGTTACAGCGCCATACAGCTTGGTTTCGAAGAAAAAAAAGAGTATAGGTTTAATAAACCCTTAAAAGGGCACTTTGAGAAGGCGGGTTTAAAACCTTTAAATGTACTTAGAGAATTCCGTGTACCGGACAGTGGTCTTTACCAGATTGGTGAAGAAATTAAAGCCGATCTTTTTAAAGTTGGGGAATTAGTCAATGTTGTAGGCATCTCTAAAGGACACGGCTTTGCAGGCGGTATCAAAAGGCACGGTTTCCACCGCGGCCCGATGGCCCACGGATCAAAGTACCACCGTAGGCCGGGATCACTTGCCGCCAAGGGGCCGGCACGCGTATTTAAAGGCAGAAGGCTCCCTGGTCATTACGGCACGGACAGAGTTACAGCACAAAACCTCGAAATAGTACGAGTTGACGCAGAACGCAACTTATTGGCTGTCAAAGGGGCCGTACCCGGGTTCAGGGGCAGTCTGGTAATGGTCAAAAACAGCGTCCCGGCTCGATCATAGGGAGGGGTAATTTAATGCCCGAAGTTTCAATGTACAATGTTAACGGCAATTTACTGGGAAAACTTAATCTAAGTAACCAGGTGTTTGGCGCTCCTGTTAATAGTACAGCTGTGTATGATGCCGTAATCAAGTATCTGGCAGGCGGCAGAAGCGGCACAAGTGATACAAAAACACGCGGTGAGGTTAATGGAGGGGGGCGGAAGCCCTGGCGGCAGAAAGGCACCGGAAGAGCGAGACACGGTAGTATACGTTCACCTATTTGGCGTGGTGGGGGTATAGTTTTTGGCCCGCACCCTCGTGACTATAGCTACACCCTTCCCAGGAAAGTGCGCCGGTTAGCTTTGAAATCCGTACTTTCTTCAAAGGTTATGGAAGATAAAATGATCGTAATTGAAGAACTAAAATTAGAAAAACCCCGGACAAAGGACATAATTAATATTCTGGATAATCTTAAAATATCGGGTGGGGTCCTTCTGGTTACTGTTTCAAAGGATGAAAACGTATATAAGTCTGCCCGTAATATTTCTGATATTAAAACGGTAACCATAGAAGGTTTGAACATATATGATCTTCTGGTTTATGAAACACTGGTTGTTACTAAAGATGCCCTTGCCGGGATTGAGGAGGCGCTCTTGAATGAAGAACGCGCGTGATATTATTAAGTGGCCTTTAGTTACAGAAAAGAGTTACTCCCTGGCCGAGCAGAGCAAGTATACTTTTGCTGTTGACACGGCGGCAAACAAAATTGAAATAAAAAAAGCGGTTGAAGAACTCTTTAAAGTAAAAGTGCTTAAGGTTAATACTATTAATGTTAAGGGAAAACCGGTTAGAGTACGAAATATTCCAGGTCATAGGCCTGATCGCAAGAAAGCTATTGTAACCCTTAAAGAAGGGGATAAAATTGAGATCTTTAGTTGATCAAAAGGGGTAGAACATAAGTGGCAGTTAAAAAATTTAGACCGACGTCACCGGGGCAAAGGTTTGTTACCGTTTCCGCTTTTTCAGAAATAACCACTGATAAACCTGAAAAATCTCTATTAAAGCCCCTTAAGAGAATTTCCGGCCGAAACGTTTTTGGAAAAATAACTGTGCGGCATCGCGGCGGCGGCCACAAGAAGATGTACAGGATTATTGACTTTAAGAGAAATAAGGATGGGATACCGGCCAGGGTTGCCACTATTGAATACGATCCTAACCGCGCAGCCAGAATTGCATTGCTGAAATACAAAGACGGGGAAAAAAGGTATATCGTGGCGCCTCTTGGCATTGAAGTAGGTATGACTGTTTATTCCGGACCTGACGCAGATATAAAGGTTGGAAATACCCTGCCTTTAAAGGATATACCGCTCGGCACACTTATTCATAATATTGAACTGCATCCGGGCGGCGGCGGGCAGTTGGTCCGTTCAGCAGGGGGATCAGCGCAGTTGATGGCCAAGGAAGGAAGATATGTTCACCTTCGTCTGCCTTCAGGTGAAATGCGTCTTGTTTTGCGGGATTGCAGGGCTACAATTGGTCAGGTTGGTAACATTGAGCATGAGAATATTGTTATTGGTAAAGCCGGTCGATCGCGCTGGTTGGGAACGAGGCCTACTGTACGTGGAGTAGTTATGAATCCCGTAGATCATCCCCACGGTGGCGGTGAAGGCAGATCGCCCATCGGTCGCAACCCTGTTACTCCCTGGGGAAAACCTGCATTAGGAGCGCGGACGCGCAAGAAAAAGCCCAGTGACCGGTTGATCGTCAAAAGGAGAACGAAATAATTATTCAGGTGTCTAAAGCTGTAAAAGGGGGTGCAGGATTATGGGACGTTCATTAAAAAAGGGGCCATACTGCGATGTTAAACTGCTCGGCAAGGTAGAGGGCATGAATGTAAAAGGGGAAAAAAGAGTAATCAAAACCTGGTCGAGAAGGTCAACAATATTTCCGCAGATGATCGGTCATACAATTGCTGTTCATGACGGCCGCAGGCATGTACCTGTATATGTTACCGAAGATATGGTAGGACATAAATTAGGAGAATTTGCTTCTACCCGTCTTTTCAGAGGCCATGGAGCTCACACAGAGCGATCTACAGCACTCAAATAACTTTTAGGGGAGACTTTATATGGAAGCCAAAGCAGTTGCTAAATATATACGGATTTCTCCGGTGAGAGTCCGCGATGTTATCAACCTTATAAGAGGAAAGAATGTTAACGAGGCTCTGGCCATACTGAAATTTACTCCCAATCGCGCATCTGTACCGGTGGCAAAGGTTGTTCGTTCTGCCGCCGCAAATGCCGGGCACAATTATGAGATGAATGAAGATGATTTGTTTGTCTTTGCAGCCTATGTGGATCAGGGACCAACCCTTAAACGTTTCCGGCCCAGGGCTTATGGACGCGCTAACGTCATCCGTAAACGTACCAGTCATATAACAGTAGTTGTGAAGGAGAAGAACTCTATTTAAGGAGGATTTTTTGTGGGTCAGAAAGTACATCCCGAGGGTTTGCGTTTAGGGATTATCAGGGATTGGGACGGTAAATGGTATGCTAACAAAAAGGTTTTTGCCAGTATACTTTACGAAGATGTCAAGGTAAGAAAATTTATTAAAGAGAAACTATATACTGCCGGTGTTTCGCGTGTGCTAATTGAACGGGCGGCAAACCGCATCAGAATAAGTATTTACGCTTCAAGGCCCGGTATAGTGATAGGACGCGGCGGGGCGGAAGTTGAAGTCTTACGTAAAGAATTGGAGACAAAAACAGGAAAACAGGTGCATGTTAACATTGTTGAAATAAAAGTGCCGGAAATAGATGCCCAGTTGGTAGCGGAGAATGTCGCCGCCCAGATAGAAAAAAGGGCGGCCTTTAGGCGGGCTATGAAGCAAGTCGTCCTAAGAGCTATGAAACAGGGCGCTAAAGGTATTAAGGTGGCCTGCAGCGGACGTTTGGCCGGAGCGGAAATTGCAAGGTCTGAGTGGTACAGTGAAGGGAAAGTGCCTTTGCATACATTAAGGGCTGATATAGACTATGGTTTTTGTGAAGCTAAAACTACATATGGCAGAATTGGTATTAAAGTGTGGATCTACAAAGGTGAGGTAATGCCACATAAAAACAAGCCTGCCACTGCTCAGGGGGTTAATATCTGATGTTAATGCCCAAAAGGGTCAAATATCGTAAACAGCACCGTCCTGGTACTAAAGGCAAGGCCATGAGAGGAGCCGAAGTGCAGTTTGGCAGTTACGGGTTGCAGTCACTGGAAGCATTCTGGATAACAAACAGGCAGATCGAGGCTGCACGTATTGCGCTAACCCGTTATATGAAACGTGGCGGCAAAGTGTGGATCAGGATTTTCCCCGATCGTCCGATTACGACTAAACCTGCTGAAACAAGGATGGGCAGCGGTAAGGGGACACCGGAGTACTGGGTGGCGGTTGTTAAACCTGGCAGAATGCTTTTTGAAGTTGATGGAGTAGATGAAGAGACTGCAAAAGAGGCTTTGCGCCTGGCATCTCATAAACTGCCCGTTAAAACTAGGTTTGTGAAGCGCGAGGAGGGAAGTGAGGTTAATGAAAATTAAGGATTTACAGGATTTAACCGATGAGGAATTGGTTAAAAAGCTGGGAGAAACCAAAGACGAGCTGTTTAAATTAAGATTTCAACTGGTCACCAACCAGCTTGATAATCCCAGTAGGATAAAAGAAGTACGCAGAAACATTGCCCACTTGAAAACTGTTCTTCGCGAACGGGAACTGGGTATTCGAACCTTTTAAAAAAAGCATATCCGAGGGGGGTGAGGGTGGTTGGTTAGAAATTTAAGCAAAATCAGAATAGGGCGCGTTGTAAGCAATAAGATGGATAAGACCATTGTGGTTGCCGTAGAGACTTTGGTAAGGCATCCCCTATATCAGCGAACTATCCGGCAGACAAGAAAGTTTAAAGCGCACGATGAGCAGAATACTTGCCGGATTGGAGATAAAGTCCGTATAATGGAAACCCGTCCTTTATCCAAGGATAAAAGATGGCGTGTTGTTGAAGTGTTGGAGAGAGCTGAGCAAGTGTAGTATCAGGGAGGGATCGTAGTTGATTCAAGTCCAGACTATCCTGAAAGCGGCAGATAATACTGGCGCACGACGTCTAATGTGTATAAGGGTTCTTGGTGGCTCGAAAAGGCGTTATGCCAGTTTGGGTGACGAAATTGTAGCTTCTGTAAAAGAAGCCACTCCTGGTGGTGTGGTAAAAAAAGGTGATGTTGTAAAGGCTGTTGTTGTGCGCACAAAGAAGGAAGTCAGGCGTATAGACGGCTCATATATAAAGTTTGATGAAAATGCCGCCGTGATTATCAAAGATGATAAAAGTCCAAAAGGGACAAGGATTTTTGGTCCAGTAGCCAGGGAACTGAGAGAGCGTGATTTTATGAAAATCGTATCTCTGGCCCCTGAAGTCATCTAAAGTTACACAAAGTAAGATTAATAAGAGATTATTTTAATTCAAAGAAAGAAAGTTTTTTGAGAAGTACAAAAAGGAGGTGTGAAAATGCCCCCAGTTCATGTGCGTAAGGGAGATAATGTTTTAATTATTACAGGGAAAGATGCCGGCAAACGGGGAAAAGTGCTGTCTGTGGAACCCAAGAAGAGCAGGGTGATAGTTGAAGGCGTAAATAAAGTCAAACGCCACTCGCGCCCTACCCGGTCCATGCCGCAAGGGGGAATTATGGAAAAGGAAGCCCCGATACATTGTTCAAATGTTATGCTGGTTTGTAATAAATGCAACAAACCGACACGACCCGCCCGGACCATACTGGAAGATGGGAAAAAAGTTCGTGTCTGCAAAAAATGCGGAGAGTCTTTCAGTTAACCGGCTTTGGGAAATGGAACAAGGGGGATAATCTAAATGCCAAGATTGAAGGATAAATATAGCGGCGAAGTAACAAAGGCAATGATTGAAAGGTTCGGTTATTCGAACATAATGCAGGCGCCCAGGTTAGAAAAAGTAGTGATCAATATGGGAGTTAGTGACGCAATCCAAAATAGCAAAGCTTTGGATTCGGCAGTAAGCGACCTGGCGATTATTACAGGGCAACGGCCTGTAGTAACAAAAGCTAAAAAATCAATTGCTGCTTTCAAACTGCGTCAAGGAATGAGGATAGGCTGTAAGGTGACCTTGCGCGGGGACCGTATGTATGAATTTGTAGATAAGTTATTTAGCATAGCGCTTCCCAGAGTAAGAGACTTCCGGGGTGTTTCCCCTGATTCGTTTGACGGGCGAGGAAATTACAGCCTGGGCATTAAAGAACAGCTAATCTTTCCAGAAATTGAATATGACAAAATTGAAAAAATCAGAGGAATGGATATAATTTTTGTTACGACAGCTAAAAGCGATGAAGAAGCAAGGGTTTTCCTGGGCTTGATGGGGATGCCTTTTAAAACAGTTACAGGCCGGCAAAAAATGGACATTGCTTCTGCTTGAGAAAAGTAAAAAGCTTGGAAAGCGAACATGTGATAAATCCCAATTATAAGGAGGGGAATGATGGCAAAAAAGTCTTTAGTTAATAAAGCCATGCTAGAACCAAAGTTCAAGGTGCGCAAATACAATAGATGCATGTTATGTGGTAGGCCCCGTGCTTATATACGCAGGTTCGGTATTTGTAGAATTTGTTTTAGAATGTTGTCTTACAGAGGAGAAATTCCTGGTGTGCGTAAGGCAAGCTGGTAGAAAGGGGGCAGGTTTTCATGGTGATGACGGATCCCGTGGCGGATTTTTTAATCCGGATTAAGAATGCTAATGTAGTATATCATGATAAAGTTGAAGCTCCTGCTTCGAGAGTGAAACAGGCTATTGCCGGTATTTTAAAAGAAGAAGGCCTAATTAGGGATTTCGAATTTATTAATGATGGAAAACAGGGTGTTATAAGGGTATTTATGAAATACGGACCTGAAAAGCAAAGGGTAATTGCAGGAATTAAGAGGATTAGCAAACCCGGATTAAGAGTCTATGCAAGGAAAGATGCAATTCCACGTGTGTTGGGAGGGTTGGGGATAGCAATTATCTCTACTTCCCGGGGTATTATGACAGATAAAAAGGCGCGCAAGCTGGGTTTAGGAGGGGAGGTTATCTGCTACGTCTGGTAGCCTTGAAGGAGGTGAAATTATATAAATGTCGCGTATAGGTAAACAGCCTGTAATGTTGCCTGGAGCCGTAGATGTGCAGGTCGTTGAAAACAGGGTTTCCGTGAAGGGTCCAAAAGGTCAGCTGGTCAGGGATATTCATCCTGATATGGTGATTCGCAAAGAAAGCGATCGTCTTCTAGTAGAAAGACCTTCGGATTCAAAACTGCATAGTTCCTTACATGGGCTAACCCGCACTTTGATAAATAATATGGTCATAGGTGTAACGAACGGATTCGAAAAGACCCTGGAGCTCACTGGTGTCGGTTACCGGGCCAGCAAACAGGGAAATAAACTTGTTCTATTGATGGGATATTCTCACCCCGTTGAAATAGTTCCTGAGGAAGGGCTGGAAATAGATGTTCCTGCGCCGGCCAGGGTTATTGTTAAAGGGATGGATAAAGAGAGGGTCGGCAACCTGGCGGCAAGGATTCGCGCCGTTCGCGAACCAGAACCATACAAAGCAAAAGGGATAAAATACGAAGGAGAAAAAATTAGAAGAAAAGCCGGTAAAGCTGGCGGCAAGGGAAAGAAGTAAGCGCCTGAACAAAGAATTAGGAGGTAAGCAGATTGATTAAAAAAACCAGCCGTGAGAAATTGCGCTGCGAACGCAGATGGCGGGTACGCAGGAAAATAAAGGGCGTCACTTCCCGGCCGAGGCTTAATGTTTTCCGCAGCCTGAATCATATATATGCCAACATAATTGATGATGACCAGGGGATGACGATGATTTCTGTTTCATCTATTTCGCCTGAGTTAAGGAATGACTTAAAAAGCGGCGGGAATACATCAGGCGCTGCCGCGGTTGGAAAATTAGTGGCTCAAAAAGCAATCCAGGCAGGAGTAAAAAAAGTAGTCTTTGACAGGGCCGGTTATTTGTATCATGGCCGTATAAAGGCACTAGCTGAAGCCGCAAGAGAAAGCGGTTTGGAATTTTAAAATTTGAATATTAAGGAGGGGGATGGGTGTCAAGAATTGATGCCAATAAACTGGAGTTAAGTGAGAAAGTGGTTTATGTCAACCGTGTTGCCAAGGTTGTCAAAGGAGGCCGTCGTTTTAGCTTCTCAGCCCTTGTTGTTGTTGGTGACAGCGATGGTCATGTAGGCGCAGGATTGGGCAAGGCTGGGGAGGTTCCCGAGGCCATTCGCAAGGGGATTGAAGATGCCAAAAAAAATATGATTAAAGTTCCTGTCATTGGTACTACTATTCCTCATGAGGTAGTAGGGATTTTCGGGGCGGGAAAAGTGCTTCTAAAACCCGCGGCGCCTGGGACGGGAGTCATTGCAGGTGGACCAGTCCGGGCTATTTTGGAATTGGCCGGTGTTCGAGACATTTTAACCAAATCTTTAGGTTCGAATAACGCAAACAATGTAGTTCACGCTACAGTGAAGGCTTTGAAAGGACTTAAAACGCCTGCTGAAGTGGCTCAATTGCGTGGTAAGCAGCAAGAGGATCTTAATTGGAAAGGATATGGAGAACAGGCCGCTTTCACGACAGCGACATAAAACACTATACGCGGTTTCTAATTTTGAAAAAAAGCCCTTAAACAATGGGATAAAGATAAAATATAGTTTTTTGTATTAGTGGTGGGGAGGTGTTATAGTGGTATTTCTGAACGAACTGCAACCTGCTCCAGGCGCCAGGAGGAAACAAAACCGAAAAGGACAAGGTATTGGCAGTGGCCAGGGCAAGACGGCTGGTAGAGGTACAAAAGGGCAAAAGTCTCGTTCCGGTGGCGGAGTTCGTCCCGGCTTTGAAGGTGGGCAGATGCCTTTACAGCGTCGTCTGCCAAAAAGAGGTTTTTCAAATGCTCCTTTTAAAAAGCGGATTACGAGTGTAAATGTCGATGTTTTGAATCGTTTTGAAAATGGAACCCTGGTCTCGCCCATGGAACTGAAGTCCTCCCGGATAGTAAAAAAAATAGGTGACGGCATAAAAATACTCGGACAGGGCGAGTTGACCAGAGCACTGACTGTTCAAGCACACTTTTTCAGCAAAACTGCCGCAGAAAAGATTATTGCCGCAGGCGGTAAGGTCGAGGTGATCACTAGTGATCAATAGCTTGATGGGCGCATTAAAAATAGGCGATCTGAGGCAGAAACTGCTTTTTACCATACTTATGTTATTTGTCTTCAGGTTGGGAGCGCATGTTCCGGTTCCGGGTGTTAATACAGAGGTGTTTTCAAATCTTGTTTCGCAAGGCGCTCTTTTTGGATTCTTTGATGTGATCTCAGGCGGCGCGTTTAAAAAGTTTTCTGTTTTTGCTATGAGCATTACCCCTTATATTAACGCTTCAATTATTATGCAGTTGCTCACAGTTGTTATTCCTCACCTTGAGCGTTTAGCCAAGGAGGGCGAAGAAGGACGCAGGAAAATAACACAGTATACCCGCTATTTGACGGTTGTGCTGGCCTTTATACAGGCAATTGGTATGAGTATAGCTCTTAAAAACGCCTTTATAAGACCAACGCTGGATCAATACCTTTTAGTTTCATTGACTTTAACAGCCGGGACAGCGTTTTTAATGTGGATAGGAGAGCAAATTACAGAAAAAGGAATCGGTAACGGGATATCCCTTTTGATCTTTGCCGGTATAGTGTCCCGTGTACCTGCAGGTATAGTCAGGACGGTAGAATACATACAAGCAGGAACAATAAGTTATTTTAGCCTTCTCCTGCTCGTTATTATTGGGATCCTGGTAATAGCGGGTATTGTCATGATCAATGAGGGCCAGCGAAGACTTCCTGTTCAATATGCCAAACGTGTAGTTGGAAGACGGGTCTACGGAGGCCAAAGCACGCATATTCCACTAAGGGTAAACCAGGCAGGTGTTATTCCTGTAATCTTCGCATCGTCTATATTGATGTTTCCTCAACAGTTGGTACAATGGTTTTCAGGCGAAAAGTTTTCAGCCTGGTACTCGACTTATTTTGATTGGGGAACAGCTGCGCACACAATTATGTATGCGCTGCTGGTAATTGGCTTTACTTTTTTCTATACAACGGTGATTATGAATCCCTCGGATGTGGCTGAAAATATAAAAAAATATGGCGGTTTTATTCCCGGAATACGCCCGGGCAGGCCTACTGCCGAGTATATAAGTAAGGTAATGCACAAGATAACCCTTGTAGGCGCAGTATTTTTAGCTGTAATAGCAATTTTACCTAACTTCGTTTTATTGGCGACTCGTATTCCTAACATTTATTTTGGTGGGACTGCGCTTCTTATCGTTGTAGGTGTGGCGCTGGATACAATGAAACAAATTGAATCACAGATGCTTATGCGAAGTTACCACGGTTTCATTAAGTAAAATGGAGTATGGGCAATGATAACCATAAAATCAAAACGTGAGTTAGCATATATGCGTGATGCCGGAAGAGTAGTGGCAGGTACATTTACAGAACTTACCAAGTTAATTAAACCGGGGGTAACGACTGCAGAATTGGCTTACGCTGCGGAGGAATTTATTATCAGTCATGGCGCAAAACCGGCCTTCAAAGGTTTATATGGTTTTCCCGCCTGCATCTGTGTTTCAATAAACGAGGAAGTTGTTCACGGTATTCCTGGTTTAAGAAAATTAAAGGACGGAGATATTATCAGTATTGATATAGGGACGGAAATAAATGGATATTATGGTGACGGCGCACATTCTTTTCCTGTAGGAAATGTTACTGAAAAAGCCTTGAGGCTTCTAAAAATTACCGAGGAGTCTTTGTGTGAAGGTATTAGGAAAGCCCGTGAAGGCAACCGTTTATCGGATATATCCAATGCCATTCAGACACACGTGGAGAAAAACGGTTATTCTGTAGTCAGAGATTATGTTGGACATGGAATAGGTAAGAGTATGCATGAGGAACCACAGGTCCCAAATTACGGTCAGCCGAACCGCGGTCCAAGACTTAAGGCCGGAATGGCTCTGGCTATCGAACCTATGGTCAACATTGGCACACACGAAGTTTATACTCTGGCTGATAACTGGACGGTAATTACTAAGGATGCGGAGCTATCGGCTCATTTTGAACATACCGTGGCCATTACCGAAGGAGAACCGGAGATTTTAACGCGGCTTTAATTGAGGAGATCATGGTCATGGAAAATAAATTTTCACCTGGCCGTTTGGTATGTTCCATTGCCGGCCGGGATGCGGGGAAGTTGTATATTATTATTGATTCTTTAAGCGATACCATGGTTCAGGTTGTTGACGGAAATATCCGGAAACTTGCTGCGCCAAAAAAGAAAAATATTAAGCACCTGATGGCTTATTCACAAAAATCCGGTGAAATAGAGGAGAAAAAAAAATCCGGTCAGCGTATTACAGATCTTGAGGTGCGTAATATATTGCAGCGTTTAATGGCCGAAACACTGGTAAAAAGGGGGTAGCTATGTCAAAACAGGATGTTATCGAGGTTGAAGGCACTGTAATTGAACCGCTTCCCAATGCGATGTTCCGGGTAAAGCTGGAAAATGGTCATAAAGTACTGGCCCATGTATCTGGCAAAATAAGGATGAATTTTATTCGGATCCTTGCCGGAGACAGAGTAATGGTAGAGTTGTCCCCTTATGATTTAAGCCGGGGCCGCATTGTTTATCGATACAAGTAGACTGTTCAAAAGTTTTTGGGGGGATAAAGCAAAATGAAAGTACGGCCATCCGTGAAGTTGATTTGTGAGAAGTGTAAAATTATTCGGCGCCATGGCAAGATTAGGGTAATTTGTGAGAACCCAAAACATAAACAGAGGCAAGGATAAAAAGTAAGTATTTGAGGTCTAAAGGAGGTGTCTAAACTTAATGGCGCGTATTGCAGGGGTGGATTTGCCTCGTGATAAACGTGTGGAAGTTGCCATTACATATATTTATGGTATCGGGCGTTCACAGGCCAAAAAGATATTAACCAGCGCAAAAGTAAACCCTGATACCAGGGTAAGAAACCTGGCCGAGGAGGAAGTAAACAAGCTTAGGGAGATTATTGAAAAGAATCATCAAGTTGAAGGTGATCTGCGCAGGGAAATAGCCCTGAATATTAAAAGGCTTATTGAGATTGGATGTTATCGTGGTCTTCGTCACCGCCGCGGTATGCCTGTCAGGGGGCAACGGACAAAAACAAACGCCCGTACCCGGAAAGGCCCGCGCAAGACCGTAGGCGTACGCCGTAAGAAATAATTTTAAGGCCGCAGCATGGTGAAAGATAAAGGGAGGTGTTGGGATGGCTCGTCGACAAGTTCGAACTAAACGGCGGGAGCGAAAAAATATTGATCAGGGTGTAGCCCATATTAAATCTACTTTTAATAATACCGTGGTTACCATTACAGATACAAAAGGAAATGCTATTTCATGGTCCAGCGCGGGAACTGTAGGTTTTAAGGGTTCGCGCAAGAGCACTCCTTTTGCTGCTCAATTGGCAGCTGAAACAGCAGGGAAGGAAGCTATGGAACATGGCATGAAGCAGGTCGAGGTTCTTGTAAAAGGTCCGGGCGCAGGCCGTGAGGCTGCTATACGTTCATTACAAGCTGTTGGTCTTGAAGTAAGCTTAATTAAGGATGTTACTCCAATTCCTCATAATGGCTGCCGGCCACCAAAACGCAGGAGAGTTTAATTCTATCCAAACTAAGACGGGAGGTAAATCAAATAGATGGCGAGGTATACGGGTCCTCAGTGTCGACTCTGCCGTCGTGAAGGCGTTAAATTATTTTTAAAGGGAGAAAGATGCTACACTACAAGGTGTTCTATTGAACGGCGCGGTTATCCCCCTGGCATACACGGTCAAAAGCGGAGGGCAAAACAAAGTGAATACGGCCTTCAGCTCAGGGAAAAGCAGAAAGCGCGTCGGATTTATCACGTACTGGAAACTCAGTTCCGTAATTATTTTGAGGAAGCTGAACGTGAAAAAGGCGTAACTGGCGAAAACCTGCTTAAGCTTCTCGAAAGAAGGCTTGATAGCGTGGTATATCGCTTGAGTCTGGCTGCTTCCCGGGCAGAAGCCCGTCAATTGGTACGACATGGTCATTTTCTGGTTAACGGCAGGAAAGTAAATATTCCCTCTTTTAAAGTAAGGGTTGGTGATCTCATAGCAATTCGTGAAAAAAGCAGGGAATCTGCCCGTTTAAATGAGCTAATGGAAAGAGCGGCTGATAGGACTCCCCCACCGTGGTTAGAATTGCTTCCTGAACAAAAGGGAGGAAGGGTTGTAGGTCTTCCCACGAGGGATCAGATAGACAGCTCTATCCAGGAGCATTTAATTGTAGAGTTGTACTCCAGGTAAAGCCGTTTGTATGGTTTTATAGATTTCTCGGCTAAAATAAGGAGGGTTAACTCGAACAATGTTGGAGATTGAAAAGCCAAGAATCGAATGTTTGCAGGTTAACGATGATAATACCTATGCTAAGTTCGTCATGGAACCTTTGGAAAGAGGATATGGAATTACTCTCGGTAATTCTATAAGAAGAGTATTGCTTTCATCCCTTCCGGGCGCTGCAGTTACAGCAGTGAAGATTGACGGTGTTCTTCATGAATTTTCAACCATTCCGGGGGTTGCCGAAGACGTTACTGATATAATCCTGAACCTCAAGGGTTTATGTTTAAGAATGTATTCTGATGAAGAAAAAATTCTCCGTATTGAAGCTGAGGGTGAAGGAGAAGTTCTTGCTCGGAGTATTATCCATGATTCAGACATCGAAATTCTTAATCCTGATATGCATATTGCCACTATGGACAATGGACGTTTATTTATGGAAATTACCGTGGCAAAAGGGAGAGGTTATGTACCGGCCGAGCGAAATAAAAAGGGTGAACAGGTAATAGGACTTATTCCTGTGGATTCAGTTTTTACACCTGTCAATAGGGTTAATTACGTTGTTGAAAATACTCGTGTCGGTCAGCGTACTGACTATGATAAATTAACTATTGAGGTATGGACTAACGGTGGTATAAGACCTAATGAAGCAATAAGTCTTTCCGCTAAAATTTTAGGCGAGCATTTACAGTTATTTATCGGTCTTACCGAAACTGTTTCAAATGAAGTCGAGATAATGGTTGAAAAGGAAGCGGAGCAAAAAAATAAGTTACTTGAGATGAGTATCGAGGAACTGGACCTGTCCGTAAGATCATATAACTGCTTAAAACGGGCCGGAATAAACACTGTCGAAGAATTACTTCAGCGAAATGAAGAAGAAATGATGAAAGTCCGCAACCTTGGCAGAAAGTCGCTGGAAGAGGTTGCCAAGAAACTTAATGAGCTGAATTTATTTCTACGCAAGAACGACGATTAGGGGGGGCCACGATGGGTTACCGTAAGTTGGGCCGTAATACAGGTCACCGTAAAGCTATGTTGAGAAACCTTGTTACGTCCTTATTATTAAACAATCGTATAGTAACAACTGAAACCAGGGCAAAGGAAGTTAATAGCCTGGCAGAAAAAATGATTACCCTTGCAAAAAGCGGTGAATTATCTGCCCGCCGTCAGGCCTTGTCTTATTTATATAGTGAAACTGTGGTCAGGAAGCTTTTTACCGATTTAGGCTCCCGTTACAGTGAAAGACAGGGTGGCTATACAAGAATTCTTAAATTGGGATACCGGCGCGGTGATGCAGCGCCGCTTGTAGTGCTTGAACTTGTTTAATTTATTTCACTAATGGTGTAAAAGAGCATTTTAGATGCGTAACATAAAGCTGACTGTTGCTTATGACGGCACTAATTATCATGGATTTCAAAAGCAATACAACACAGGGCTTCCTACAATTCAGGAAGTTATAGAAAATTCTTTGTTTCGTTTGGCAAAAAGAGAAATAAAGGTAACAGGCGCAGCACGTACAGATGCCGGAGTTCATGCCCGTGGACAAGTAATTAATTTCGATGCTTCGAACTGGTCTATTCCTGCTGATCGTGCAGCGTTAGCCTTAAATGGTGCGCTTCCACGGGATATTGTAATTATGGGTTCAGAACAGGTTGATCCTGATTTCCACGCCCGGTACAGCGCACTTTCAAAAACATATTTTTATATTTTGTACAACGATATTAAACCTTCTCCGTTCTGGCGCCTGTACAGCTGTTTTATGCCGCGTTCACTTGATATATCGGCAATGAAAAGCGCTGCTAAAGCGCTGGAAGGTGAAAATGATTTTGCAGCGTTTCAGGCATCAGGTTCCGCGGTAAAATCAACTGTACGGACACTGTTTAGAACTGACGTCAGGAAAAAGGGAAAGTTTGTGTACCTAACTTTTAAGGGTAACGGGTTTCTTTACAATATGGTAAGGATTATGGTAGGCACTTTGTTGGAAATTGGTCAGGGTAAGCGTCTGCCTGAAGAAACCGAACAAATTTTAACTTCACGAAATAGGGAAATGGCGGGATTTACAGCGCCTGCCTGCGGGTTATACCTGAAACTGGTAGAATACTAATAGAGCGGCAGCCTGTTTTAAGATAAGATTGGAAAGCCACAAGGAGGATTCTAGATGACAAGAACATTCATGGCCAAAGAAAAGGATATCACGCGGAAATGGTTTGTCATTGATGCGCAGGGAAAGATTTTAGGAAGGCTGGCGGTAGAAGCGACTAAAATCTTACGTGGAAAACACCACCCTCTTTTCACACCGCACGTTGATACAGGTGATCATGTTATTATAATTAACGCAGATAAGATAGTTCTGACGGGAAATAAGCTGAATAAAAAAATTAAGAAGCATCATACAGGCTACCCTGGCGGTTTTAAAGAAACCAGCTATGCCAAGCTTATGCAGACAAAGCCGGAATTTGTGGTTAAAAAGGCTATTATAGGAATGCTTCCCCATAATAGGCTTGGGTCCTCCATGGCAAAAAAACTGCGTGTATATTCTGGACCAACACATCCGCATCAGGCGCAAAAACCAGGCCAGTGGCCGATATAATCTTTTTAGAAAGTAGGTATTTGGAATGGATCAGGTAAGTTTTTATGG
The DNA here is from genome assembly GCA_003513005.1 of Desulfotomaculum sp. Lineage (NCBI taxonomy): Bacteria > Bacillati > Bacillota > Clostridia > Eubacteriales > Desulfotomaculaceae > Desulfotomaculum > Desulfotomaculum sp. The sequence continues at coordinate 36,310 of DOTD01000030.1, read as the reverse complement.
CACCGGCAGGAGAAAGGAAGCTATAGCAAGAGTTTACCTTTATCCAGGTGATGGGAAAGTACAGGTAAATAATCATAATATAGAAAAATATTTTAGCAGGAAGATATTAGAAATAGTGGTCAGGCAACCTCTTGAAATAACCGGAACGGGAGTTCTCTTTAATGTAAAAGCATTTGTACATGGCGGAGGAGTAAGCGGCCAGGCAGGCGCCTTGAGGCAGGGTATTGCCCGCGCACTGCTGCAGGCTGATCCCAACCTTAGGAGTGCGTTAAAACGTGCTGGTTTTCTGACCAGGGATCCGAGAATGAAGGAACGCAGAAAATATGGTTTAAAGAAAGCGCGCCGGGCGCCGCAATACTCCAAGCGGTAATTTTATTTGCCGGACTGTTTCTTGCTTTTTGTTATTTTAAAACACCCAAACCGTTAGTGCTAAGGTAACTTATTTTTAAGATTTACATATTTTATCTATAGAAACAACGGAGTGGGTGAACAGATTTGGCACGGAGAAAGTTTGGAATAGCTCTTGGCGGGGGCTTTTTGCGGGGAGCAGCGCATATCGGAGTTTTAAAAGTACTTGCCAGAGAAGGTTTTAAACCGGATATGGTTGCCGGTACCAGCGCCGGCAGTATTATAGCGTCTTTGTATTGCTCAGGATGGAGTCCGGAGAGGCTTGAGAAAATTGCTTTGAAATTAAAACCAGGTTGTTTTTACGACCTGTGTTCAACGATTATCAACCTCGGCGGAATGGCTATGGCTGCTTTACTGGATTTTTTTAAACTGCCTTTTTATATAAAAGTTCCTTTGGGTTTGACATCAGGAAAAAGACTGAAAGCATGGCTGGAAGGAGAACTGGAGAGAAAGACATTTTACGATCTTGGAACAGCTCTGGCGATAACCTCTGTGGATGTCAATACAGGACAAAGAATAGTTTTTGTTAGCGGCGACACGGAGTATGAACACTTAAGGAATTCACATGATATTGTTTTTATCAGAGGAGTCAATATTTCCGATGCCGTAGTGGCAAGTTGTGCGGTTCCCGGTTTCTTTACACCGAAAAAGATTGGGATCCGCCTTCTAGTTGATGGAGGCTTGAGAGCAAATATACCTGTGGAAGTAGTTTCCCTTATAGGAGCGGAAAGAGTGATCGCCATAGATGTCGGTTACGATGGCGAACCGTATAAGAAAATTAATAATATCTTTCAATTACTTAGTCAATCCCTGGATATAATTGCCTCGAAAAGAATTAATAACGAACTCGGGGACTATGCTGACCTTGTTATTAGACCATTACTAAAAAATGTCGCTCCCTGGGATTTTGATCTCATCCCATATTGTATAGAACAAGGGGAAAAGGCAGCATTGGAATGCATTCCTCAAATCCGGAAGCTTCTCGAAAGCTAAACACAATTTTAAGCACAACGGGGTCAGGCTTGACTTATTTTGAAAATTGACTTATTATTAAGCACAACGGGGTCAGGCTTGACTTATTTTGAAAATTGACTTATTAGAGAAGACATTTAACTCCATCCTACTACTTCCTATTAGAAATAACTTGCATTAGGGAGGTTAACTGCATACGTGCGCATGTTAGCCTCAGGCCGTCGTTGTCATGGTTTGCTCAGGTGCTCCGTGCCTGCATCGCCAACGGTTCGCTTCGGACAGAACCAGGCGGCGCTACAAAGGCGGCATGGCAGGCGCGAGATATACTACCGAGCATTAACTGACATCGTATATGATGTGAACTTATTGGGGGTTACAATGGTACTACCTATCAATGGACTGGCGACAGGAATTGGGAGCCTTCCCTTTTTAGATGAATATGAAGCCGTCAATTTTGTACTGAAGAGTCTTCCAAAGATCCCGCACTGGCCGCAACTGCCCGGGAAGGGAGAACAGGAAGGTTTTGTCTTTCAATATCTTTATCCGTTGGTTAAATCGGAATTGTTAAGCATTAAAGATGGACAGGCATATTTTGATACGGCTCATCCGGATTGGATCGACAGACTAACTTGTTTTTATTCACTTTATCTTGAAGCGGAATCCGGAAATCCTGAAGCACTGGAGCAATTTTCATTTCCCAGGTCAGCGGCAGCCGGTTTCTACGCTTTTGAGGAATTAATCGGTAAGGAAGGCCATACAGAAGCAGTTTATTTTAAGGGGCAGTTAACAGGTCCTTTGACTGTTGGTTTTCAAATAAAAGATGAAAAAGGGCGTCAGGCCTACTATGACGAGCAGCTTCGCGATATTCTTGTTAAGTCACTGGCCATGCATGCCCGCTGGCAGGCGAATAAATTGGCCGCTTTGGGACAGCCTGTGATAGTGTTTATTGACGAGCCTGCAATTAGCGTCTATGGTCAGGTAAGCTATATAACGATATCCACGGAAATGATCCAAAACGATATTTCTGCAATTGTTAAATCGATACACGAGTCCGGTGCACATGCAGGCGTACATTCCTGTGACGAAGTTGACTGGTCGCTGCTTTTTGGAGTTGATTTGGATATTGTGAGCCTTGATGTCTATAATTATGGAGACTCTTTATTACATTGCGCCCAAGAGATGAAAAGTTTTTTAGACCGGGGTTGTGTTATGGCCTGGGGGATTGTTCCAACCAACGAGGATGCATTTAAAGTTACTGATGATAGTTTGCTTTTATTATTAAAAAAGCTATGGCAGGAACTTGTCAACAGAGGTATGGATATGGAAGTATTAAAAAAACAGTCTATGATTACACCGGCCTGCGGTACAGGTTTGTTATCAAAAGAGCTGACAGAGAGAATTTATCAGCTTAACAGCCAGATATCTGATAAAATAAGAGTGGAATTATAGCTAAGGAGAGTGTTTTTTTGTTTCCTGATTACCACTGTCATACAAATCTTTGCGGCCATGCTTCGGGAGAGATGGAAGATTATATTGAAGCTGCCCGCTTAAAGGGTCTGCAGGAATTAGGTTTTTCAGATCATCTGCCCATGTATTGGCTGCCCGAAAGCGAGCGCAATCCCGGTTTGGCAATGAGTGAACAGGAATTACCCCTTTATATGGCAAAGGTTATTAAGCTGCAGGAAAAGTACAGTGATCTCAGCATCAAACTTGGAATTGAAGCCGACTACATACCCGGCAATGATACGGCATTGAACAGGCTGCTTGACATGTATCCTTTTGATTATGTTCTGGGTTCTGTACATTTCGTCGGTGGCTGGGCGGTTGATAACCCGGCTACAAAAAATGATTATGAACATATAAACATTGATGAGATCTATACGTCTTATTTCTCCTGTCTGCAAAGCGCTGCCCAGTCCGGCTTTTTTAATATTATGGCTCACCCGGACCTGATCAAAAAATTCGGCTACCGTCCTAAAAGAAATCTTGCTTTTCTTTATGAGCAGACAGCGGTGATCTTTGCAAAATCAGGTGTGTGCGCGGAAATAAATACAGCGGGTTTAAGGTATCCTGCAAGGGAGATTTATCCTTCATTGGAATTGCTGCGGTTGTTTAAAAAATACGATGTGCCTGTGACTGTGGGTTCTGACGCTCATTTTCCTGAGCAGGTTGGAGAAGATTGGAAAGAAGCCGCTTTGTATCTTAAAGAGGCTGACTACAGGGAAATAGCCGTCTTTTCAGGCCGTCGTCTAAAAATGGTTAAAATATAATAAGTATTTTTGCTTAAAAATTTAGCTGTTTAGAAAGAATACGCGTAAAGATCCTATTACAGGATTTTATTGCGGAGGCTGTAAATGTCCGAACCAGATTCTTCACATAATCTAAAGGAGATTATGAGCAGATTTAACTTCAAATTCCACAAGGGATTAGGTCAAAACTTCCTTCTGGACGGCAATATTATCCGCAAGATAATTGATTCCTCAAATCTGTCCCATGATGACGTGGTTGTAGAAATTGGTCCTGGAGCAGGTACGCTGACCTCTGTTCTGGCAAGATGTGTAAAAAGAGTGATCGCTGTTGAACTGGATCAAAGACTTTCACCTATCTTGAAAGAAACGCTTGATGGAATTGACAATGTAGACCTGGTCTTTGAAGATGCGCTCAAAGTGGATTTCGATAACCTAGTCGATCATAAATGCAAGGATTTGCCTGCTTACAGTCACAAAGCCTATAAAGTGATTTCCAACCTGCCCTACAGTATTACAACACCAATCCTTATGTACCTGCTGCGTAAGAATTTCAATTATAGTTCCTTAATTTTAATGGTTCAGCGTGAAGTTGCCTCGCGTCTGATCTCAGTTCCCTGCAGCAGGGATTACGGTATTTTAAGTGTTGCTGTCCAATATTATACGGTTCCCGAAGTTTTATTTATGGTACCTCGTACTGTATTTTACCCGCGTCCGGAAGTGGAATCGGCAGTCGTTCTTCTCGCCAAGCGGAAAGCTCCGCTGGTAAATGTTCCTGAAGAGGATCTTTTTTTTAGACTTGTACGCGGCGCCTTCGGCAAAAGACGGAAAACCGTTTTAAACGCTCTCTCAGACGGTTACTTAATACCCGGTCTTAGCCGTCAGCAATGGAAAGAGATAATACACTCTGTAGGGATTGATCCCTGCAGAAGGGGGGAAACTCTTAGTCTAAAAGAGTTTTCAGATATTTGCCGGCGATGCTGGGATTATAAGACATAGACAAATATATAAGCATATGATACAGGGGGAGGTATAAAGATGTATTTTATTAGCCCCACCAAAGGCAGGCTCGTCTTTAATGAGATGATGTCTGAGATAGTAAGTTATATTAGGGGTTTGCCGACTTCGATGTACAAGATAATTATCGGCACAGACTCCCAGGTTAAGCAGGATTCCTGTTTTGTCACAGCAATAATCATCCACAGGCTTGGCAAGGGAGCGCGCTATTTTTACCGCAAAAAGCTTCAGCGTAGAATCAAGAGTTTGAGGCAAAAAATATTTTATGAAACATCTTTGAGCCTCGAAATGGGTGGTTTAGTCGCAAAATCACTTTCTGAATGCGGACTTGATGACACTGAAGTAGAAATCCATATTGATGTGGGAAGACAGGGAGAAACCCGGGATTTAATCAGAGAAGTTGTTGGAATGGTGACCGGCAGCGGTTTCCAGGCAAAAATTAAACCCGAAGCCTTTGGAGCTTCAAGCGTTGCTGATAAACATACAAAGTAAGCTGTTAAGTGAAAATTTTCTTCAGAAAATCCTCCAGCAAGTCAAATCTTCTTTCTGTGTGGTATCCAAGATAAGTCTTACCGTCCTGAGTCCTGGTCCGTGTATGGCCATAGAAGACCTGTAACGCCTCCAAACAATCCCCGATAATTGTTTCAGCAATCTGTTTGTTGTGATAAAAATCCCTTTGCCTGGAACCAAGTCTGGCATGGGGAAGACGCGCTCCTATACCTACATTCAGGCGGCAGCGCGCCGCCAGTGCTAGCGTTACAGGAGGAACAGCAAGTTCCTGGCAGGGTACACTTTCAATAAATTTCCTTGTAATAGCATGCGGACCATGGGAAGGGGAAGCGTTCCCGATGGCTTCTTCGAATCCCAATCTCCTGTTTAGCTCTGTTCGTAGATTTAATAAATATCTGGCAAGCTGTGAAGGTTTGCTTTCCGTTTCAGGGGGATAGCAGTTGGTTAAAGACATCTGAAATCCCTTTCTTGAAATGCTTGACAGAAGCCCCTTTAAAGTATTGGCTATATTCCCTTCCATATCACCGTCGATAAAAAGAATTATCTCCGCCCCCAGTTTGTGTGCCCAGGCTGCCCCTATTGACCTTGGGACATCTATTCCCAATGAGCTTTCAAAGTGAATAGGCGAAATTTTTGCACAGTTCATTGCTTCGATTATTTCCCGGGAACTATCCGTACAGCCGTTAAAGACAGGAATTATAAGATCAACTTCTGTACTGCTGACAGTTCTAATAACTTTCCTGATTGTCGCTGCTTCATTTTTAACCGGTATAACTGCTGCTATCAATAATAACACCCTTTTTAATTGTTAATTTAAACTATGTACTTTTAAGGAAAAAGTTCCCTGAGCTGTTATCACATCTCAACGGTCATAAAACATAAACTGTAAAAAAATAGTATTAAGGGGATAGGGCAATGGAGAAAATCAAACCGGGAGATATTGTGGGAAGGATTTCATACGGATGCGATATTTTCTTTAAAGTAATCGAAATTTTTACAAGCCCTGACGGCAATGAATATGCCCGTCTTAGAGGGATAGATATGCGGCTGATGGCGAATTCGCCCCTGGGTGACCTGTGTAAATTTGAAGCAAGTAAGGTGGCAGAATATTTACGTGCGTTTATGGCCAACAACCATGAACACATGAAAAGAGTTTTTGCAAGGCGTCAGAATGAACAAGTTGAAAAATTAAACAGGATAGTTAACCAGCCTAATAAAATTGAAAGTTTTGATCTGCCGGGTTCAGTTCTCCATATTGACGGAGATGAAGATTATCTGGAACTCTGTCTTACTACCTATCGTCAACTAAGCATCTCGGCTAACGGTTATTTTATTTCTGAAGAATTGCAGTCCCAGGAGGTGGAAAAATTACTGCGGAAACATATTCCGGACATCCTTGTTATTACCGGTCATGATGGTCTTGTAAAAGGCGCCCGGGATTTTACTGATCTTAAAAATTACCACAGTTCAGCTCAATTCATTGATTCCGTCAGGATAGCCCGGGAATTTGAAAGAAATAAGGATGATCTGGTTATTTTTGCAGGCGCCTGCCAGTCGCATTACGATGCAATTTTAGATGCAGGCGCAAACTTCGCAAGTTCTCCCGAACGTGTCCTGATTCATGCCTTTGACCCTGTTTTTGTTGTCGAAAAGATAGCCTACACATCAATTTATGATCCTATTTCTTTAAAAGACATAATAAACGGAACTATAACCGGGTTTCCGGGAATCGGCGGCATCGAAACCAGAGGGAAATACCGCATGGGTATTCCCAGATCTCCCTATTAATCAGTTTTTCATTAAACACCCTTCCGGGATTATCAGCATATGATGACTTAGGAATTAGGGGGGTTTAATGCATGGAAAGGCATCTCAGGGCTATAAATAAGTACAGTAAAGATCTGTTCATTAAAGCTAATGTCATAGGTATTGGGGTTGGATATAAACAAATTCGGGGAGAAGAAACAGATCAGCTTTCATTAATTATTTTTGTAGAAAAAAAAGTACCCCCGGACAGGTTAAACAAGAGCAGTATTATTCCTGGAAAAATCAGCGATCTCCATACTGACATTGTTGAAATCGGACGTGTCCGTTTGCTCGACAACAGGGTTGATCGCTGGCGTCCTGCCTGTCCCGGTATAAGCATCGGGCACTATAAAATATCTGCCGGCACATTCGGCGCAGTAGTGAAAGATAAAAATACCGGGGAAAAACTAATCTTAAGCAACAACCATATTCTGGCGAACGCCACAAACGGCTCAGACGGCCGATCGTCAATAGGAGATCCAATCTTGCAGCCGGGTCCGCACGACGGCGGCGGACCAAAAGATAAAATAGCCACTTTATTACGCTTCATACCAATACGGCATACTGTACAGGATGTTGAATGCCCCATTGCAGCAGCGGCATTACAGGCAGGAAATATAATCATCCATACCGTTCGTCCCAGATATAATATCAGGTTAACCAAATATACAAATGATATGAATAATATTGATGCTGCGGTTGCCAAACCGGATAAACAAAGTTTGGTTGATGAAGAAGTTTTGGAAATAGGCAGGATTGAAGGTGTAGCCCGCGTCATACCCGGGGACTCAGTAAAAAAGAGCGGACGTACTTCAGGATTGTCAGAAGGAAAAGTTCAGGCAATCGGAGTGACAATTAAAGTGGGTATCAGTGAGGAGGAAAATGGTTTATTTACTGACCAGGTGGTCAGCAATATCCTTTCACAGCCCGGTGACAGCGGGTCGCTGATTGTAAATTCGGGAAAACAGGCCGTTGGCCTGCTCTTTGCAGGTTCAGAAAAATATTCTATTTTTAACCGTATAGATAATGTAATGGAACGGCTTAAGATTAAGTTTTAAAAGAATACGTCGAAAATATTGGTACATTGAATGCGCAAACCCTGGCTGCGTCTTATAAGGAGGTTAAAAACTTGGGTTATAAAATCTTTTGCATGGGGAAGGTCGCCCTTGTTTTGCTTGGAGAAGTGCCGGTTGTCGGACCACAAATTAGCGGCAGGGAAAAAGCCCTTCGAGTTGCGCAGAAATTATTTAAGGAAGTTGATAAATTGATTGCCGGTTCATCTGCAGGGCCTTATCAGATTATTTTTAAGCACAAAGGCAGCGGACGTTACGATCTGGTCATAAAAAGCAGTGAACTATCCCTGGTAATACTTCATGATCTTGATGAGCTCTGGATAAAAAGGTTCCGCAAAATATTTAACGGCATTTTTATACTAAGTTGTTTTTATGAAAAAAATAATAACCTGGAATGCCTTGCAGTGACTGAAGGCTTAGGCGCCGTTTTATATTCCTCTGAAATAAGACAGTTTTTCCAGACACGGTAAGGCGCATTATTACCAGTTAAAACCATCTGGAGAAGATTATGCGATATTGTACATACGGACAAGCCCTGGAAGTTGTCTGTTAAATAATTGCATTATTTACAGTGATATTCATCGTATCTTAATTTGTTCACTGAATAATTAATCTGGTAAACTGTTAGAGATTTGAGATATTAAATATCTTAAGAAAGGGGTAATTTTGTTTTGATGAAAAAAAGCCGTAGAATACCGTTCGTAATGTTGTTAGTATTGCTGTGTATTTGTTTTTTGTGGTCATCAATCCCTCAGGTCACACAGGCGGCCCTGCCGACATGTGACGGCAAGAAGCCGTTATCGCTGGACGATTTTTGCAAACTAAGCAGCTTGAATCCCGGGGAATATGAGTACACAGTATACTGTTCTTCTGACGATGCAGACAACTGTCTCGAAAAACTGGAGAAATGGCTAAATGAAATCTTGAAAAGTAACACAGCCAATTACTCCAATGTACAAAAATATCATTCCTTAAGAAACAAACATACTACTCCCAACACAATTCCTGATACTACTCCTGACACCACTCCCGATACTAATTCCAACTCCGGCTCTGACCAGCAAGTTGAAGGGCTGACTGCCGATGAACAGAAAATGGTTGATCTGGTAAACAGCGAAAGGAAAAGTGCGGGTTTATCACCCTTGAAGGTTAATCTGGATTTGGTCAAGGTGGCCCGTCTTAAGGCTGAGGATATGATTGAAAATAATTATTTCAGCCATAACTCTTCTATATATGGATCTCCTTTTAACATGATGAGCCAGTACGGAATTTCATATATGACCGCAGGAGAAAATTTAGCCGGCGCTCCGACTGTTGAATCCGCTCATAAGAACTTAATGAATTCTGCTGGGCACAGGGCTAATATTCTAAATTCGAGTTTCAATGAGATAGGAATAGGGGTAGTGGAAGGAAGCCAATATGGTAAGATTTTCGTGCAGGAGTTTATTGGATAGAAAAAAAGGGAAATTGGACGATCCGGTTTAACGGATCGTCCAATTGAAACCATTGTTGTTGTCCCAGTTATTGGCGGAATCTTTAAAGCAAAAGGTAATTTGGTTGTTTTGTAAACGAATTGACTTTTCCCATCCTCTAAAACCCTTATCCATACGAATAGTGTTTACATTTGACCAACTTCTGGGGTCACCTAATCCATAGTGCAGGAATACCAGATCAGCTCCTGATTTGGACAGCAAACCATCATAGACTATGTTTACTTCATCAAAACCGCTCGGTTTTACCTCTACCCCTTTTGGATAATCATTCCAAGATTGAGTCATCATAACACCTCCAAAATGATATTTAAATTCCCTATTTATTATTGTCTATTATAGCCGTTAAATATTACTGGTCTTTTTTAACAATAAAACGGTCATTATGATTAATAGAGTATAAAACATTTTATGTGCGTTAATTTGGGATGGCAGGCCGGATGAATGAAAAAAGTAAAATTATCGCCGGCGACTTGTTTCTGGCTCTTGTAAGCAGGGATGCGGACAGGGTCGCAAAGGCCGTCATGGCCCTGGGAGTTGTTTCTGAAAATGTTGATAAAAAACTTCTGCAGCGTGATATTGAATTGCTTCAGGAAAAATATTATACTACTTCTCTAGACCGGATCAGCATAAAAGAGGCAATTAGCGATCTTATGGAGGTAATTTTTAAATACCGGGTACGTCTTTTGCCCGAATTTATTATGCTCAGGGTGAAGTTAAAATAAATCTGAAAGTGGATCATTACTATCCGGATCTATGCTGGTTTTTCTTGCGTTGAACACATTGCGCAGATAAGGCAAATAGATTTTACCTATTTCTAAAAAATAATTTTTTACATAAACAGATAATGGCCGATCCAGTTAAAAAGGCAACTAGGATTAAACCGCAAACAGCCAGCAGAAGAGGCAAAAATGTCCACAGGGAAAGGGAAGAATTTTGGGCTTGTTGAGTCAGTGCAGCACGGGCTGCCGGTGAAACAAGGCGGAAAAAAAAGTTTGTATAAATCGCTGCCAGTAAGGCATGAGCGAACCGGGTCAGGACAAAAAGCTTCATTCTGATATCGGTTTCAGAAATCACGCTTGCTACCTGGGCGTGAATAGAAATTCCGCTCCACGCAAGAATTATAGCAATCACCGTGAGTTGCTGCAGTAAAGAGGCTTCAGATGCCGAAGCAAGTTTTGCTCCGACAGTCATTTCAATTAATCCGCTTGTTAAAGCTGGAAGGACTGATGAGGAAAAACCTAGAGGGATCAAGATAAGTCCCAACTTGCCGGCGATAAAATCAATAAATCCTGCCTGTTTTAAAAGTTGTATAAGCACAGCAAATATTATTATGAATCCGCCAATGTTAAGAAGGCTTGAAATAGAATTTTTTACGGCGGCGCCCATAATCTTTCCCGGTGAGCGGTTTTCCTGCCTGTAGATGCGAAACAGTTCGGAAAAAGCTCTGGTCAGGGGAGACCCTTCTTTTATGGGCGCGGTTATCAATTCAGGATCGTTTTTTCCATAAAAACGCAGAACAAAGCCCAGGGTCAGGTTGGATGTGTAATGGGCTGCTGCAATTACAGGCCCAAGCTCCGGGTTGTTGAGCATACCGACAGCAACAGCAACAAGCATAAAAAGAGGACTTGAATTATTCGTAAACGAAACCAGCCGTTCCGCTTCAATACGCGTACAGAGGCGCTGGGAACGCAAACGGGCCGTAATCATTGCCCCAATCGGGCAGCCGGAAGTATAGCCTACTGCCAGTACAAAAGAACCGCATCCCGGGACATTAAAGAGAGGCCGCATTAAAGGCTCCATTAACGCACCCAGAAAATGGACCATGCCAAAACTTAACAGCAAATCGGAGATGATCAGAAAGGGCAGAAGCGAGGGGAAAACTATGTTAAACCAGAGACTGACGCCTGTCATAGCCCCCTGGTAAACGGTCCCTGGCTGAATTATCATTCCTAAGGCCAGTGTGATGATGCAGATCAGCCAAAAAAATTGTTCCCTGCGGCGGCTGTCGTTTATCAAAAAAAATAAATACTTTTTAAAAACTATTAAGCTGATTAGTAAAAGAAGTAAAATGAACAGAACCCACATTTTATCAGGCCCCTTTACTGAAAGCCTCTTTTCAAATGATATATATGGGTCCCGGTCTTTCAATATGTTGGGATTGTTTTTACAGATTATCTTCAGGATAGTTCTGGCTATGCGTTTTTTAGTTTTAAACGTGTGTTTTAAATTTAAACGTGATTTAAATTATTAAGAAAGGGTGGTCCTAGTCAGTTTGAAGATTTATGCTATCAGCGATCTCCACCTTTCTTTTATAAAAACTCCTGATCCGGAAAATTGGCAGCCTGACTTGCAGTATAAACCGATGAGTGAAATAAACGGGGAATGGGAATCTCACGCCTTAAGAATTTATAATAACTGGCGCAAAATCATAGGACCGGATGACGTGGTTTTAGTTCCGGGTGATATTTCATGGGCTATGCGTCTTGATCAGGCTTATCAGGATCTTAACTTTCTGGGGCTTCTGCCGGGCTTAATAATTTTTGTTCAGGGAAATCACGATTACTGGCTGCAAAGTATTTCCAAAACAAGGGAAGAACTTCCCCCGAATATGCGACTGATTAGAAATGATCACTTTTCCCTTGACAACACAGTCATTTGCGGTACCAGAGGGTGGTTGTGTCCTGGAAGCGACTACTTTCGACAGGGGGATATGAAAATTTACTTGCGGGAGTTGGGCCGTCTGGAAAAATCTCTTGCCAGCGCAGCCGCTTCCAGAAAAGAGATTATTGTTATGCTGCATTATATGCCGACTAATGAGAAGCATGAATACAGCGGTTTTATTGATCTGCTCCAAGAATACGGCGTAAAAAAGGTTGTTTATGGGCACCTGCACTCCAGGGCTTGCCGTTTCCGTCTCCCGGACTACGCCTGGGAAATTTCCTTTTATCTGGTCAGCGCAGATTATTTAAATTTTACTCCCCGATTGCTTACTTAAAGGCCAGCTTCTTTTGCCAAATCAGTAAAGGCGGGGAGGGAATTAATTACCGTTTGCAGGGGGACGCTATAAGAAAGGCGAAAATAACCCTTTAGACCAAATCCCTTGCCGGGAACAAGTAAAATATTATATTTTTTGGCTAACTGCACAAATTCGAGATCATCAGCCAAAGGCGATTGGGGGAACATGTAAAAGGCGCCCTTGGGTTCAACTATTTTGAAACCAATTTCAGTTAAATGGCTGTATAAAAGATCCCTTTTTTTCAAGTACCCGCTCAGATCCACCTGTTCTTTCTGCAAATGAGCGACAAGACGCTGCATTAGGGCAGGGGCATTGACAAATCCCAGCGTACGGTTGCAGAAAACCATACCTTCAATAAGCAGGCCGACGTCAGCGGCTTCGGGGTGTACCGCTATGTAACCAATCCGTTCACCGGCCAGGCTGAGATCTTTACTGTGTGAAGTAACAAGAATGCTGTTTTTTGCATAATTAAATACGGGAGGCGTCTTTACCCCATCGTAGACAATCCTGGCGTATGGTTCATCTGAAACCAGGTAAATGGCGGCGCCAAATTCGGATTCTTTTTGTTTTATAACAGCAGCTAATTTTTCAAGACAGTCGGAACTGTAAACGACTCCAGTGGGATTGTTTGGAGAATTAACAATAATGGCTTTAGTTTTTGAGGTAATGGCGGCGCCGATTGCATCCATGTCAGGCTGGAAATCAGCCCCGGTTGGGACCTCTTTAATAACTCCGCTGTGGTTGTCGACGTAGAATTTGTATTCTGCAAAATAGGGTACAAGAACAATTACTTCATCCCCGGGATTTAGAATTGTTTTAAATACGACATTCAATCCGCCGCCTGCGCCGCAGGTCATAACAATATGTGATGAATTAACCTGTATGCCTGTTTTTTCAGCCAGGTTGGCTGCTATTGCTTCCCGGGTTGTTTCGTATCCCGAATTGCTCATATAACCGTGCATTCCCGGCAAAGGGTTATCGGCCAGTTTTTTAAGCATTTCACGGAAAGCGGGCGGTGGTTCCGTGTCCGGGTTGCCCAGGGTGAAATCGTACACTTTTTCCGGCCCTAAAATCTTTTGCAGGCGTTCTCCTTCTTCAAACATTAGTCTAATCCAGGAAGCGTTGGCCAGATTCTCGTTTATTTTATTGCTGATTGGCATTTATGATTCTCCTTGAATAAATGTATTATATAAAAGGTCATATTCAGATTTGTTTAATTAAAAAATAGAAAAAGAGGTTTTCTTTGAATGGCAATTTCGGCAGCTTTGTTTGATCTGGACGGGACTCTGGTAGATTCCCTTCCTTTTATTATGAGAACTTACCACCTCGTTTTCAAAAAACTGAACCTTCCCTGGGCTGAAGCAGAGCTAATCAAGTGGATCGGCCGCCCGTTAAGAGAGATAGCTTCTTCTTTTGCCGGCGAGGAAAAAGAAGAATTTTTAAAGCTCTACGAGAAATATTATAACCTTGACTTTGAAAATAACGTAAGTCCCTTTCCCGGTACTGTTGAGATGTTGGAATTTCTCAAAATGAATGGATTCCTTTTGGGAATAGTCACCTCAAAAGGCAAGGAAGGAGCCCTGCGTACTGTTGAAATAACCGGACTGGATAATTATATGAATGTTGTTATAACCGCCCATGATGTTTATGTGCATAAGCCTTTCCCGGATCCGATTTTGAAAGCGCTTGATATGTTAAATATTTCCCCCGGACAGGCGCTTTATATAGGTGACAGCTACCATGATGTCAAGGCCGGCCTTGATGCAGGCACGACCACCCTGGCGGTAACCTGGGGTATAAACACCAGGGAAGAACTGGCGGCTTTAAAACCCGACGGCCTGCTGGAAAGCTGGGCTGACCTTAAAATGTATTTAGAATGACAATAAAACGGCGAAAGCGTTTAAGCACTTTCGCCGTATCTTTGCTGCGAAAGATTATTTGTAATTATAGAAGCCCTTTCCTGATTTGCGTCCAAGATGGCCTGCGCGGACCATTTTACGCAACAGTGGGCAAGCACGATATTTAGAATCCTGGGTTTCCTCAAAAAGAGAATCTTGTATTAACAGTGTGGTATCCAGTCCAATTAAGTCTGCCAGGGCGAGGGGGCCGATAGGATGATTGGCGCCCAGCGCCATACCCTTATCGATATCTTCCGCCGATGCCACACCTTCTGAAAGGACAAATATAGCCTCATTAATCATTGGGATCAGGATGCGGTTGACCACGAAAAGCGGAGCCTCATTAACCATAATCGGCTGTTTGCCCATTTTCTCCGCAAGTTCAAATGTAAGCTTAACTGTATCATCGGCAGTGTCGGCTCCCCTGGTTACTTCCACAAGCTTCATTACCGGTACGGGGTTGAAGAAATGCATGCCGATAAATTTTTCCGGCCGTTTGGTGGCGGAAGCCATTTGGGTGATCGAGAGGCCGGAAGTGTTGGAAGCAAAAAATGTGGATGGAGGACAAATTTTTTCCAGTTCGCTGAAAACAACTTTCTTAAGATCCATTTTTTCTATTATCGCTTCAACGACAAAATCTGCTTCCGCCAAAATGTCCATGTCTACAGTTCCCCTGACACGGCCAAAGATAGCATCGGCTTCTTCTGCGCTGAGACGGTTTTTCTGAACATCCCTGTCCAGATTTTTGCGGATTATATTTAAGCCGTTAGAAACAAAATTGTCCGCAATGTCTCGCATAATAACGTTAAATCCCGCTTTTGCCGCGGTTTGGGCTATACCCGCTCCCATGATACCGGCGCCCAATACTGCAAATGTCTTAATCTCCAATTGCATAAACCTCCCTAAAACTTTTTTATCTGTGCAAGCCTTAACCGTTGGGAAAAACGGTTTTGCATCAGAATTTATATGTCTATTATTTTTTCTATATTAAGGGGAATAAGTCCTCTTTTTTATTAAAAATTACAATGATAATGGTATACTATAAAAATAAGGTTAAGTTTAAAGGACGGATCATTTTGCTGATTTCTCTTTTAATAACTCTTTTTGCGGATCAACTGGCCAAAAATATTATCCAGAAAGTGATGTTAGAAGGGCAGTCTGTTGTGGTTTTTCCGTTTTTTTATCTGACTTACACGCGCAACCCGGGCGCAGCTTTTGGACTCTTTTCGTACCGGACCAACATCCTGATCGCAGTTACCATTTTGGTGATTGTTATTATGACGACAATAATGCTTACGCGGCCTGTTGCCGAAAAAAAAAGGCTGATTAGGATAGGGATGGGGCTGATCATCGGCGGCGCCTTGAGCAATTTGATTGACCGCCTGCAGTTGGGGCTGGTTATAGATTATCTTGACTTTCGTGTCTGGCCGGTTTTTAATCTTGCCGACACAGCAATTTTTATCGGCGCCTGTCTTTTGTTTAAGGAGATTTGGTATGGAGAGTCACTACGAGGTAGATGAGTCAGATGCGGGAAAAAGGCTTGATCTTTACCTCGTTCATCAGAATCCTGCCTTGAGCCGTTCCCATATTCATAATTTAATAGCCGGCGGGAATGTACGCGTAAACGGCAATTCAGCAAAACCTGGCAGCAGGTTGAAAGCCGGTGACGAAGTAATCCTGTGTGAGATTCAGCCGAAAGACCCCATTCCCGGACCGGAACCCATTACACTGGACATTTACTATGAAGACAGTGAACTTATAGTGATAAACAAGCCAAGAGGCATGGTTGTCCACCCGGCTGCGGGGAATTATTCAGGAACACTGGTAAATGCCCTCTTATTTCACTGCCGCGATCTTTCCGGCATTAACGGCGTGCTCCGCCCTGGTATTATCCACAGACTGGACAAAGATACTTCCGGTCTGCTTTTAGTAGCCAAGAATGACGCTTCACACCTTAATCTTAGCAAACAGCTCCAGGACCGCACGATTGTAAGGCGCTATATGGCTCTGGTACATGGTGTGGTGAAGGAAAACCAGGGAGTTATAGAAGCGCCTGTAGGAAGACATCCACACGACCGTCAGCGCATGGCTGTAACAAAAACAGGCGGGCGGCCGGCAGTTACACACTACGACGTAATCAGGCGCCTTGAGAAGGTAACTTTGCTGAGGGTCAGGCTTGAAACGGGCAGAACCCATCAAATCCGTGTACATATGACCTATCTGGGTTACCCTCTGGTTGGGGATACAAAATATGCCCCGTCAAGAAATCATTTTGGCCTAGAGGGACAATTTCTTCATGCCCAGGTATTAGGCTTCCGGCATCCATCTACCGGGGAGTATCTTGAATTTTCAGCCCCGCTGCCTGAACAACTGGCTGCTTTTCTGGAACGGTTATAAGATTTCAGCTTATCACAACAAGGTCATATTTTCGGCATAAACCCTGTATATTGATAGGGGTGTCTTTTTATGAGAAGGTATGATCTGAACATTAAAAAGAAAATTGTTCCATTGGCAATCATTTTGATTGCCTTGGCGCTGCTGCTTTATGTTCTTTTTATTTTCTTTGCGGGTCCTAAAATATCTCCAAACAAACTGTTGACTGAAGCAATTCAAAACACTGTCTCCAGTAAGACTTTTCATTACCGTATGGAAATAAAAACAAGCAGGCAGAGTTTTTTAAGCGTTATCGAAGGTGAGAGGATATCTCCGGACCGGATTCACATTAAAGGCAATATGTTCAACACGCCGGTAGAATTTATCCAGATAGGGTCGCAAGCATACATGAAAGATATCTGGACGGATAAATGGATTGCCTTAAAAAGCAACAGCCTGGGGCAAACAAGTATGCTTATTGAAGAACTGGGTCCGGTTAATTTTTTAAGTTACGGCAGTTTGCTTGATGTCCATTACGCCGGGACGGAAAAAATAAACGGTAAAAAGATGTCTGTGATAGAATTCAACCCGCAGTTGGTGGGTTCGTTCTCAGGTCAGAAGTATCAGGGGTACCACTGCAAAATATGGGTGGATCAAAAAGAACGGCTTGTCGGGCAGGTTGTTTTGAACGCTGCTTTAAAAGACAGTGATTTGCCTGCGGTTACTTTAAATATCTGGGGTTTTGGTCAGACGGTGTCTATTAATCCTCCCAGCGCAGATTATTTGCTTAATCCATCGTGAATCCAGTCAACAGGGCAACGGGAATAATTTTCAGAGCACTTGCTATAGGAAGCTCTTTCTGATCGGAGTGATCCTGCTTAATAGCTTCGAGCCTCTCACCTGTAAGGACATTTTCCCAGGAATCTGGAGCCCGCTCCGGCAAAACAAGGGCGCTGTTGCCCCATACCGCTTTGCCTGTCGGGGGTTCAGCCCGCATGAATCCAGCATTCTCATTATGGTTTCCTGGCTTGTTTTCCCCGTTTTCTTTAATTAAACTCGCCGGAAGCCGTACCACGGCGCTGATTACCCACCTGCCGGCCATGTGACGGGCAAATGAACAAACATGTTTTTGACCTTTCCCTGTACATTCAAGAGGCAAATAATCGCCCTTTTCAAAAAGGTCTTTGTATGTTTTACGGAAGTTTAAAGCTTTATAAGTAAGGAAAAGTTTTATCCAACCATCCTCCCAGTTCTTAAAAAGCTCCTTAACCGTGTTCTGCAGGTCAACCGCCTCTTCAGCGTTTATCTTTTCAATAATCTTAGGCCTTTCAGAATAGTCCACAGGACGGCGGTTATCAGGATCTACCAGGCTGAAATCCCAGAGTTCGGTCCCCTGATAGAAATCGGGTATTCCGGGTGAGGTAATTTTAAGCAGTACCTGGGCCAGTGAGTTAACAGATCCATAGTAGGAAACAGTTTTCTGAAACTGCACAAAATCGTTAAGGAACATGTTGCTCCCGGAAGGCTCCAGGATTAAGCCGATAAAAGCCCTTAGCGCATCCTCATAGTCTTTATCGGGCTGGAGCCAACTGGTATGAATTTTGGCTTCACGGGCTGCTTTTGTCAAATAGGCGGTTAAACGCTCCCGAAAAACAGAAATTTCATTTTCATGCAAAGGCCATGTTCCGACCAGTGTCTGGTAAATTAAAGATTCCATGTTCCCATCGGGCGCCGTTTGATCATTGATTGCCTTTTTGGCAGCAAGGTTATAGCGCCGCCATTTTGCCAACTGTCCTGACCACAATTCGGGAATTTCAGTCAGGACATTGATTCTGGCGCGGACGTCCTCACTGCGTTTGGTGTCGTGTGTGGAAGTTGCGTTCATGGTATGGGGAGTGAGCTGAAGTCTGGTCCTGTTGCGCCGGTGAAATTCATCAACAGATATTCCTGCTGTTCCGGGGTTGCTGCCTACTTCGTTAAAGGAGATTAGCCTGTTAAAAACATACAGCGCAGTGTCTTCACAACCTTTGGCCATAACAGGTCCCGTAAACTGCTGCCACCGCATCAAAAATTCAAGCCAGGCTTTAGCCCGGTCAAAAGCCTTACCTTTTTCCAAATCGAGCAGCAGAATGTTTTGTAAAAAGTCGAAGCCCTGTCCGGCATCGGGTTGTCGTTGCCTGGCAGCGGCTAAAGCCTCGAGGATATAAAAACGGTCGGAACCTTCAACTTTGAAATTCCTGATATAGGTCCTGTAAACTCTTAGGCAGGCGGTTGTTTCTATAAGCGCCTGGTTTAATGCTTCCTGCTTAATGTCGCGTCCGTAGCGATTTTCCCCGGCTAGGTACGCAAGCTGCCGGACGAGATTATCCATTTCACCGGCGAACATTTCCTTGATTACAAAACGCTTCCGTGAACGCAGCAGACTGGTAAAGTCTGACCTGTACCCGCTTAATCTGGCGTAGATTTCCTCTAAGATTGCAATTCCTTCACTGTCCACGAAAAGCTCGTTTAAGTTATTCAGAAAATCGTAACCTGTTGTGCCGAAGACAGGCCAGTCAACAGGTGTTTTTTCGCCGCCGGTTAAGATTTTTTCGACGACTATAAAAAAACTGGAGTGTTTTTTGCAAATTGCTTTTTGAAGCCTGGACAGGTACACCTGCGGATTCAGTAGGCCGTCAATATGATCTATCCTCAGGCCGGTTACCTTACCGAGGCTGATCAGTTCCAGGATAGAGCGATGCGTATAGTCAAAAACAGATTTTTTTTCCATGCGCAGGCAGACCAGTTCGCTGACGTCAAAAAACCTCCGGTAATTTACTTTTTCACCGGCGGCACGCCAGTACGCCAGACGATAAGCCTGTTGGGCAAGTATCTGTTCCAGTTCAGAGAAACTGTCCGGTTCCCCTTTTTTGCCGTTGATTATGGTCAGCTGGCGATTGATAAAAGATCTCAGCAATTTGTTTTTCTTATAAAGACGCCAAAGGCCGTGTATTACATTATTGATGGCTGATTTACCCCTGTGTTGCGGAAATATTTCGAGCAGGTTTCTAAACTCGGATAAAACCGGTTTTTTACCGCTATATTTATTATTAAGTTCCTTGTTCCATCTTAAGATGAGCGATTTATACGAATCCGGGCTGAGCGGAAATTTGATTCCGTTATAGTTTATCTGCAGACCTTTTTCTTCGATCGTTAATAAAATCTTCTGATTTTCCAGCTCTTCACTAAAAGGTTCGCCCAGGACAGGAACAAGGATCTTTCCGTTTAAACCTGTTTTTCCGGACCGCCAGTCTATGTCAAAAAAAGAAGCAAACGGCGAATCAGGCCCATTCTGAAGCACGTCGTACCAGCAAGGATTTTCGCTGCTCGCAGCCATATGGTTGGGCACAATATCAAGTACGAGTCCCATTTTGTTTTCACTTAGGACATCTGTCAGGGAAAAGAACTCTTCAGAATCGCCCAGTTCCGGGTTCAATGTTTTGGGATCCGTTGCATCATAGCCGTGTTGGCTTCCTGTCCGTGCTTTAAACACAGGGGAAGCGTAAAGGTCAGTGATCCCCAGAGTATACAGGTAGGGTATGAGAGCTTTTGTCTCCTTAAAGCCAAAACCGTTGTTGAATTGAAGCCTGTATGTTGCGGAGGGAATGCGCGGCTGGTCCATTACTTGTCTCTTTTCACCTTAAGCTTGTCACCGAGGGCTTCAAAATGGGCGATCCATGTTCGAAAACTTTCATTTTCCTGCGTTTCCTTGGCCTGTAATTCCGGGTAGTTTTTCTGCAGCACTGCATAATATATGTTTTGTATTTTCCACAGGTCAACCTCGAAAGGTAGGGTCAGGATTAGGCCGGCAAACGAGTCCAAGCGCTTGATTAAAGAGATATCCTCAGGATTTTTAGACAACCTTTCGCCCATCTTCTCCAGCGATTTTTTTATGATATATCCAAGGCTTGCTCCATCCAGGGGAACTTTAAATATCCTGGCTTCATTTAAAATTGCTTTAATCCGCTCCAGGTCCGGCTCGTCTTCCGCAAGAGCATACCTTAAGCTGGTGTTTAAAACGAATTCTGTGGCCGTATATAAAGCTTTGGGCTGCGGTATGTTCAAATCTTTTAAAAATAACATCAGAGGGGCGTGCCGTTCGTAGATATGCCTGTAATCGGCGGCAATCTCAGCAAGTGTTGTATTCAGTATCTGATCCAGGACCTTTCTTTGTTTGTCACGGAAGAGCTGCTTAAGGGAGTATATCGTTCCTTCAAAGTACTGGTCGAAAAGCCTGCTTACTTCAGTTGAATCCACACGATCGAAAGCCCCGGTTATTTTCCGGATCATTTCCTGATAAGTTTCTTCGCTGTCTGAAGCCCGGACTCCCGCGTTAACATTTTGATTGCCGAAGTTAACTGCTCCGTAATTAAGAACTATAGATTCTCTTGTTATTTCCGAAGTTACCCTGGCGCGCCCGATGATCAGCCTTGACGATCCTGCCAGACGGCAATGGTTGTCTTCCCGCTGAACTTCGTAGCAATATATCCGTGAATGTTCATCGTAAGTTTCAAACAACGAGCAGATTGCATAATGAGCGCCCACTTTTAAGAGATCGACCATGGAGGGTTTGACAAAGTTTTCATAAATCCGGGCGCCATCCTGATATTCCTTAATATTGCTTTTTGCCTGGGCAAGCATTTTAAGAAACTCAGGCTCCAGGTCCGTATTAAAAAGTTCACGCGCCAGCTGAATAACCCGGCCGGCGTATTGGAGCACCTGGACTGTTTCTATACCTGAAATCTCGTCAAAGAACCATCCGCAGCTTGTAAACATCAGCATTGCGTGGCGCTGCATTTCAAGAAGCTTGACTACCGTTACCCGTTCTTTATTATTTAACTCCTTTGCTGCCTGGTTTTCCAGGAAGCTGTTCAAACTTTCCGGTGAACGGTCCAGAATTATTGAGATATATTCATTGCGCGCTGCCCAGGGATCTTTAAAATACAGGCGAGCCTTATTTTCGAACCGGTCCGACAGGATATCCCGGAGCCAGTTTAAAGCATCTCTTAAAGGGGCTCTCCAGGATTGGCTCCAACCCGGGTGCATACCCGAGTTGCAGCCGCAGTTATTACGCCAGCGTTCCACCCCGTGTGCGCAGCTCCAGGAGGAATTGTCGTTGATTTCTACCTCGAAATATGGAGGGTGTTTCTCAAGATATTCACTGTAATTAGTAAATCCTGCCAATTTGTTGGACTCGATATAATAAAGCGCATAGGCAAGGGCCATTTCTCCATAACGGTGATGGTGTCCGTAAGTTTCCCCGTCTGTGGCGATGTTTATAATCTGGGGGGAATCTTTATCCTCCCGGAAGGCCGACAATAACCTTTTAGCGAATCTCTCCCCGTTATAGAGGAGTTTTTCAAAGGCTACCGCCTGGGAGATGTCTCCGTTGTAGAAAAAGACCGAGATCGAGCGTCCCGCGCCGGGGAGTTTAATCAGATAAGGCATGGTAATGTCAATTCCCTTGGCGCCAATTTCCTCCCAGTAGCCTCCGTCGCCAATCCTGCGGATACGCCTTGCCTGATAGGGCGCAAGGACTGTAAAACTAATCCCCTGTTCGGCCAGAATTTCTAAAGTATTTAAATCCACAGCAGTTTCCGGGAGCCACATTCCTTCCGGCTGCCTGCCGAAACGGGTCTCGAAATCTCTAATTCCCCAGAGAACCTGGGTATATTTATCGTTTGCATTAGCCAAAGGCATGATCATATGGTTGTATGCCTGCGCAAGAGCAGAGCCGTGTCCCGAATGGTTGTGCATGCTTAAACGGTCAGCCTCGATGATTGCCTTATAAACGTCGGGATCATTAGATTCCATCCAGGACAGCAAAGTCGGCCCAAAATTAAAACTTATCTTTGCATAATTATTAACGATTCTCTTTATCCAGCCGTCTTCGTTTAAGATTCTGGAAGCGGTGTTTGTTTCGTAGCATTCCGCCGCTATACGCTCATTCCAGTCATGATAAGGATAAGAGCTGTCTTGAAGCTCAATATTTTCCAACCAGGGATTTTCCCTGGGAGGCTGATAAAAATGGCCGTGAATACATATATGCTTATCCATTTTTTTAGATCCCGTCCTCATTTGCCTTTTCATATAAAATACAAGCCCAGGGAGGCAGGCAAAGGTTTAATTCCCCGCTTGAATCTAAAATTGCAGGGGCTGTATTGCCGTCTCCCAGCCAGCGTTTATCTGCCGAATCAAGTCTGCAGAGCCACTTTGCCAGAGGCAAGGGTAAACCGGCAGTCACACTTTTTCCGGAAAAGTTGAATAACGTACAAACCTCGGAAGAGCCATGCCAGCGCCTCAGGAAAAGCAATCGTTCTTTTTCAAAAGTTATAATTTCCTGATCTTGAAGATTAGATTCATTTAATGCCGGCAGTTCCTTGCGTAAAAGGATCAGATTTCTGTAAAATCCAAAAAGAATACTGTGTCTTTCAAGCCGGACCAGATAATGATCCAGGTGTGATCTAAAAAATGTTGCCGCATCTTGTGGATCCGGAATTCCGTCTTCTCCTTCGGCGGATATTTCTTTTTTTCTTCCTTTGAATACCGCCTCCGCAAGGATCGGGTCACTATAATCTGTGAAAAAATAAAAGGGGGCAGTTTCACCATATTCCTCACCCATGAATAAAAGGGGCAGGAATGGCGCCAGGATTACAACACCGGCGATTAATTTCAAAGCCTCAAAAGAGACTGTTGCGCCGGTTCTTTTGCCTCGGCCCTGATTTCCTGCCTGGTCATGGTTCTGCGCGAAAACAATAAACTTGCTTGCGTCAGGCAATACGGGGGTTCGCCCGTGCCTTCGCTCCCTGAATGGCGAATACTGACCCGTATAGGTATATCCTGTTCTAAAGGAACGGGCAACATGTTCCATTGTCCCAAAATCCATGTAATAACCTTGATGTTCCCCTGTTACCAGTGTCTGCAGTGAATGATGAAAATCGTCGCTCCACTGGGCATCCAGGTTAAAGCCGCTTAAGGTCCGCGGCCTGATTACGCGATCATCGTTGAGATCGCTTTCAGCAAAAACATAGATGCGCCGTCCCAGGCGCTCAGCCTGCCGGTGGATAACTTCAGCGATTTCTTCAAGGAAAGGCATGGCAGATTTGTCATCAATCGCATGGATGGCATCCAGACGGAGGCCGTCGATATGAAATTCGTTAATCCACATTAAGGCGTTTTCAATATAAAACCGTTTTACCTCGTCACTGCCCGGCCCGTCAAAATTTATAGCAGACCCCCAGGGAGTATGGTATCGTTCGGTAAAATAATATCCAAAATCTCCAAGGTAATTTCCTTCCGGACCAAAGTGATTGTAAACTGCATCGAGGATGACCGCCAGCCCTTTTCCATGGCAGGCGTCTACCAGCCTTTGCAGACTTTCCGGCCCTCCGTAGGTGTTTTGGACCGCATAGGGATAAATCACATCATAGCCCCAGTTCCGGCTTCCTGGAAACTGACCGACAGGCATAAGTTCAATCGCCGTTATGCCCAGCTCAATCAGCCTGTCCAGGCAGGGAATCAGAGCTTCCAAGTCGCCGTTTGCAGTGTACGTTCCAACATGCAGTTCATAAAGGATAAGATCCCGTTTTTTGGGGCCCGGCCAGTTCTGATCAGACCACCGGTGTAAAAATGTGTTGACAACTTCCGAGGGGCCATATACCCCCTCAGGCTGATAGCGGGAAGCGGGATCAGGACGCTCGGTTTTCTTGTCTAGAAGAAAATAATATCGTGAACCATGTTCCACCCCTGTTATTTTTCCGAAATAATATCCGCGTTCTCCTTTTATTAAGGGGAAAAATTTGTCCGCGGGTGAAACAAGATGTACTGCAACTGAGTCCGCTTTTGGCGCCCAGACGTTAAAAAAGCATTGGTTTTCAACAGGATAAGCGCCCAAAGCCAGTTTACAGTTCATTTTTTTGGCCTCCTGGGCGGTGATTCTCTAAGCTGTTTAACTTCTTTCAGCAAGGCAATCAAGCTCGTGTCGTTGGTAAATTCCTCGATTGGAAAGCGGGCCTTTCGGGACCAGTTGGGATGATCAGCATTACCCGGCATATTTTGTGAATTTGTTTCCTGCCAGAGATCTTCCAGGTTGATTAAGAGGATATCCGCCCTGCTGGCCGCCAGGTGTTTCAGACAGCCTTTTAAAATATCATAGTTATTAAAAGTTGGGGACGACAACCAACCGTGCTGGTAAAGAAAAAGTGGCAGGCAGATCCGGTCCGCCACATTATTTTCTTTCTCCTGCCAAAAAGCAGTAAAAGTAGGGAGATCGTGGGTGTTGAGGGAGGCCAGCGTCTTTTGGGGGATGAGCCCTAACGCCTGATGAGGGTCGGGCCGGTATTCCAAAGACGCAACATACATTCTGTATATTTTATGTTTTGACATCTGCTTTTTGATATAGCCGGGGACGTTGCCGAGATCCTCGCCGATGATTACTGAATGGCTTCTCAGGGATTCCAGGGTTAATAAAGCGTAAAACTCATCAGCTTTGTATTTTACATACACGCCATCGGCTGCCGTCATCCCTTTGGGTATCCAAAAGAGCCTTTGCAGCCCCGCCACATGGTCGAGCCTTAAAATGTCCGCATACTTTAAGTGATGACGCAGCCCTGACAGGTAGTATTTATAACCCTCCTGACGGATTCTTTCCGGGTGAAGGGGCGGGAATCCCCAATTTTGTCCCTGGCCGTAAAACATGTCCGGAGGGGCTCCAGCGCTTGAATCCTGGGCAAAAACGTCCCTTTCCCGCCAAACATCATAACCGGCGTAATGAACTCCGAGGGGTAGATCAATGTACAGTTTTTGTCCGAGATCCTTTGCCCGTTCGGATAGTTCCTTGAACTGCCTGTCTATTGCCCATTGGACATATAAGTGGTATTGTTCCGTGCCGGTTTCGTAATCCTTCTCCCTTATAATACCCTCGCGAAGATGCGGCGGCCATGACGGCCAACCGCAGCCCTGCTTTTCCGTACAGGCCCGGAAACGCGCATAGTCGCTTACTTTTTGATGCTTTTGCAGCCATTTTTGGAACTCTGCCCTGCGACGATCTCTTTTGTGAAAAAAACCGGCTGACAGATATTCCAGAATCTTTCGCTTGGCGGTCATAACGCGCAAGTAATCTACCAGAGACCTGGAGCGCAGGTCATTCATCTCTTCTATAAAAGGATTGGAATTTAGCAATTCGCGGGCCTGGTTATTGTTCTTCAGTTCCTCAAGGCGTGTAATGTCCAGGTAAAATTCGCTCCAAAAAAGGCGGCTTACCGGTGTATACGGGCTTGGGCTGAAAGGTTTGTCAAGAAAAGTACTCAAAAGCGGAAGTGTACCTGCCAGATGGCCTCCCAATTCATGCGTCCAATTAATAAGAAGCTCCAGATCGGAAAGATCGCCGGCGCCCCAGCTGCGGTTGGAATTTAAAGCATAAAGGGGAACAAATAATCCCCAGAGCCTTTCGTTTTTCTTTAAATCAGGGGAAAATGCCCGGTATGGGGCGCAGATAATCAAGGTTGTATAAGATTGCCCCTGCAGATCCAGATTGAAAATGTGATATCCCCATGGGAGGGGGTCCGGCAAGACATATTTTTTCACAATGTATACGGCGCCCTCGGCAGTTTCAGTTTTCAGTACCGGTAAAACAGAAAGATCCAGCGTCCAATTCAGCGATTCGCCGTCCTCTGTTTCGAGGCGGGCTTTTGCTTTAAGTCCACTTGTAGTCTCGGGAAGGCGCAGTATTAAAACAGCAGGATTTGTCTTTCTGCAAACCACAACAGGTTCCAGACAGCGCTGCAGCGTTTCCAATCTACGCTGCCGGATTGCGGGGCGGATGTCTCGCATGTTTTCCAGTGGAGCCCCGAGAATTTTTAAAACTGCTGTGAGAGTATCGACGGAAACCTGTCTTTGCAGGCCCGAAGCCTCCCTGAACGCGGCCTCTATCCCGTATAAGCCTGCCAGTTCATTTAAAAGGCGCAACTCGGAACCTGACAAATACAGTACCCCCAACATAAAAAATACTGTAGTAGTATGCCCTGTAATCCTTTCAATATTTTTAAAAAAGAACGATAAATAAAATCCAAAAAAATACCCCTATTGTTATAGGGGTAAAGTAGATAGTGAGGCTAAAATTATAATTGCCGTTTAGGCGGCTTAACATGTTTCACATGATTCACTTGCCCCCCCAAAGCTTCTACCATTTCGATGGCATCGTCGATGTAACGAGGCAAAGCTTTTTTCTCTATCCCGGTAAAGGTTATATTAAGTCTGTTCAAAGGGATAAGAATTTTTTTAGCCGGACTTTCTGCTATGGATCGCGCCATCAGGGGAGTCAGTTCACCCAGTAATGAATTAGAGCATACTATTTCTATTGATCCCAAAATAATGTCTGCGTTGGAAGCGCCGTAAACGATAGCATTTTCGCCTGTCGCTCCTTCATTGGCGCCTGCTTTCAGCATAATTGAAGTTGCAATGGAGTTGGTACCCAATACAACAATCTCAATTCTATCTTCAAAGGCCTTTCTGAACTTCTCAACGATAGCTTTACCTATTTTTCCACCCTGTCCATCTATAACTGCAATTCGCATTTTCTTGACTTCCTGCACAATTCGCTTCAATCAGGCGCGGACGCTTGCTCCTGAAGAGATCATTCTATTCGGCACATGCTCCTCCTTATTCAAAATGGGGAAGTTTTCTGCAATAAAGCAATATATCAAAATCAATGCGCACCACATGCCGATAGTTACTAAGAATTCCCATAATGAGGGGAAATATTGTCCGCTGAGGCTTTTAGCCATACCGGTGAAGACGACGTTCAGGCGATTCAAAATCACTCCTGCAACCACCAGGACGGAAGCCGTGAAGACTCCCCATTGTTTAGTCCGGATGCCGGGAATGGCGTACATAACAATAGGCAGAATGACGAATCCGATTATCTCTAATAAGAACATGTTGCTTTCAAATGATCCATTGAATGCGCTGGAAAAGACGCCGCGATAATTTAAGTCAATTATTTTGACAATCAGGTAAATGATCAGCATCCACATAGTGACTTTTGTAAGATCTGAAAATACATGCAACTCTGGTTTCCTCTGGTATGTTCTGGCCGCCAGTGTTCCTTCAATTGTGGCCATGGCAGGGCCAAGGAAGAATGCGGACCATACAAAAAAGAACGGGATGATCATAGACCACCAGAGAGGGTTCAGCTTATTAACAGCAATAATGTAAAGTGAGCCGAGTGAAGATTGATGCAGGGTAGGCAGCACAATACCTAAAATCAACAAAAATGGCATGATCGCTTGAAGGATCTTTTTATATGGAGGGAAATTAACCTTGACCCGTTCAAAGAAGATATCGCCAAACTCCAGGATTTGAACAACAGTATACAGAGAGATGCACCAGAATACTTCAAAGAGGACCGAATGAAAACCCCAATAGACGAATGGGCGCCAGAAATTATACCATCTTCCTATGTCCAGGAAGAGACTGACCAGAGCAATCAGATAACCAATCAGTGAAGTAAGCAGTGCCGCCCGGGCGATTGGCAGAAACTTCTCTTTGTGCAGTACATGCACGATCAGCGCAGTGCTGAACCCGCCGCCCGCCAGGGCAATGCCGCAGAGCAGGTCGAATCCGATCCAAAGACCCCACGGCCACTGATCGCTTAGATTGGTCATCGAGCCGAGACCGTAAACAAAACGGTACAAACATATTAAGACTGCGACTATAACAAGAGCAATCATTAAAACTCTTAATCCGGTAATACGAAAAGTCCAGCGTTTTTTTTGCATGAACCCTTACCTCCATCTCAATAAATCGGGATTTGTTTTAGTCCGGATCCACAGGCGCGTACATTTCCTCTTCATCATGCGCTGCAGCCCGCCGCTTATTGTAAATGTACAAGCCGGTCAGTATAGCGCCCCAGCCGACAAAAATCGCCGGGGTCCACCTGAGTACTTCCCATGTGTATTCCGGTAATGCTTTTTCGGGAGCGTCGGTGCGGAAGCCGAGTTCTCCGAATGGAACATCAGAGATATAGAGCCACGATGTTCCACCCACTTCATTCAAACCGTAGATGTGGTTGACATAGAAATTTGGCTTGTCAGCAAGGCGTTTTTTCGCTTCTTCAACTAACTTTTCTCTTTCGCCAAATGTAATCGCCCCAGTCGGGCAGACACTGGCGCAGGCCGGCATCTGTCCTTCCGTTACCCGATCCGGGCACATCTGACATTTTAGCACCCTGGGAAAAGGCTTGTTCCATTCGAACTTCAATACTTCGAAGGGACAGGCAATCATACAGTAACGGCAGCCCACACACAGGTTTTCATTATAAACTACAGGACCGGCGGGAGTTTTCTGCATGGCTTTGGCAAAGCAGGCGGAAGCGCATGCCGGTTCCTGGCAGTGAAAATACTGCCGTTTCACAAAACGCCTTATTTGTTCACCGTTTTTTTCGAACTTGTGGCTTTGTACTACCGTCCACCGGTTCACTGCTAATTCAACGTTCTCGCTCACTGGCGCCGTTTTGCTTTCCTGCTCTTGTTCGGGTTTCAGGCCGTTGTACAAAGAGCAGGCCACCTCGCAGCTTCCACAGCCGATGCATCTGGTAACATCAACGAGCGCACCCATTTTACTTGTCACTTGACGCCATCCTTTCATATAAAAAATTTAATAATAAATACGGCGTACTTGTTATACTCCCGGCTATACCGCCTTAAAAAGAAGCGGATGCAGCTTGTCGGCGCGGGAATGGTACTCTGTGTGCAACAGTTCTTCCGCCAGTTCACTCATTGGGTGCTTCAGAAAATTTTGATATAGAGCAGCTACTTCTGCGTTCTCGTAGCTTTTGCGCTTGGGCAATGAAGCATCGGCTTTGTAAAGAGCGGCCAGGCGCTGTTCGCGTATTGCGTCTGTGGGTGGGACAGCAGTGCGGGGCTGTCCGCCGCCGGCGATGCAGCCACCCGGGCAGGTCATGAATTCGACAAAGTGCCAGGGAGCATTTCCGGCGCGCACAGCGTCCAAAACCTTACGTCCGTTGGCCATGCCGTGACATACAGCGACACGGAGCGTTCCTACTCCCGGTATATCCGCAGCAGCTTCCTTAACCCCAGTCAAGCCGCGCACCGGAGTCAGGTTCAAAAACAGAGCAGGCGGTTCCTGACCGGTAATTAAAAAGTAGGCCGCTCTTGCGGCAGCTTCCATGACTCCTCCGGTCGCGCCGAAAATAATTGCCCCGCCTGTTTCCTCGCCCATAATAGGATCATAATGTTCCTCGGGAAGGGACTTGAAATCAATTTTCTTCTCTTTGATCATCCGGGCCAGTTCCCTGGTTGTTAGAACGTAATCTACGTCCTTAAAACCGCTGTCATTCATCTCTGGCCTGTTGCATTCGAATTTCTTAGCCGTACAGGGCATAATGGATACGGAAACAATGCTGGCGGGGTCGATTCCTCTTGCTTTGGCATAATAAGTCTTGGCCAGAGCGCCGAACATCTGCTGGGGAGATTTGCATGATGAAATATTGGGAAGCAAATCGGGATAGAAGTACTCACAAAACTTAATCCAGCCCGGTGAGCAGGAGGTAAATTGAGGAAGGGGTTTTTTAACCTCTCCCTTTATCCGCTTGATCAGTTCCGTGCCTTCTTCCATAATTGTCAGGTCGGCTGTAAAATTAGTATCCAGGACAGCGTCAAAGCCAAGCCTTCTTAATGCCGCCACCTGCTGCCCTTCTACCCATGTGCCGGGGGGGAGGCCAAACTCCTCTCCCAGGGCAACTCTTGTTGCAGGAGCTGTTTGAACTAGAACGAATTTATTTTGATTGTCGAGGGCTTCGAACACTTTGCCCGTATCGTCACGCTCGCTGATTGCCTGGGTAGGACAGGCCATGGAACACTGTCCGCAATGAATGCAGATTGTCTCATCAACTATCGGCAAGCTGTAATAACCATAGACACTCTCAATATTTTCGCAAGTCTCCAGGCATTGCCCGCATAAAACACATTTTTGATTGTCACGCATAATGGACGGATTGTCCAGATCAATGGGAACCCGGCCGCGAACCTGGGTCGGCAGGTTGCCTGCGGTATTGTACTGGTTCGGCAGCCAGCCTTCGCCGCCGGGGCGTTTCGGATTTTTGTCGTCGCAGCCGGCCAGGGCGCCGGTTAAACCGGCCAACAGTCCCATGCTTGTCGCCATTTTTAGGAAGGAACGGCGAGTAACTGCTTCTTTTTCTGGACCACTGGCGCCATCTTTCATAATTCCTTTTCCTCCTCCTCCAATTCAAAAAATAGTTCAATATTGGTAAATATTATCTCTGCAGCCTGTCCACCTCCAGATGAAAAATCATAATTCACATGGGCAAAACAAAGCGCTTTCTTTGGGGAAAGACAAAACAAGGCTGTTTATAAAAATAAAAATACCACGGTTTTCCATCCTTCTGGACGAATGAAAACCTCCGTGGTATTTCTTTAAATATAAATTATGTTTGGACTTATTTTAATTTAGGAAGAAAATTGTACATAATTGGCTTCAGCCAACATTAGTTTGTTGAATTATATATTTAACTCCGGACTATGTCAACAGAAAAATTTTTATGTGTCGTTAATCAGCGGTAAAGTTGATTTTGACGAAGCTATAATGACGGAACTATAATTTTAAAAGACGAGATCCTGACTTCTGCGCTAAAAAAGATTGTAGGGTATTTACAAAGAACGAACAGTATGGTAACATACCTTATAATAGTCATAATAGGTAATATATAAGGTAATAGGAAGCGAGGCGATCTAAAAAATGAATGAGCTGATGTGGTCCGAGCCGCAAATAAAGGAAATAGAGATTAAGATGACGGAATTAAACAAATCTGGATACAGTACTGACGCTTATTCTTCTGCCGTTCCTGGCTTAGTTGGGGATATAGTCCCTAATCACCCCTGCTCTTAGTATTGATGCGTAGTACGTGATAACCACAGGTTCAGAGTCTTTGTAAATGCTAACGAGAAGGTGAGGTGATATAAAAATGAAAAAACTGCTGTGGTCTGAACCTCAGATAGCAGAAATTGAAGTCAGAATAACAGATTTTAATAAAGTAGGATTTGATCCTGATTCGTTTACACCAGCTACGAATGGAGATATTGTAGGGGATATATGTCCTAATGGTAGCTGTTCCTGATTTTAATTCTAAAAATGTAATAGCAGAGCAGCTTTTTTAGTTTTGACAATGCTCTATTAAAATGACTGACAAAGTAATTTCCCGGAGGACGTAACATACATCCGTTTTTTTAATCGAAGTTGCCTAAAAATATTGATTTTTGGCGGCAAGAAGCTAAGAGGCCTTTAAAATATAGGCACAAGGCTTGTGCCGTTTTATTTTTTAATTTACATAATTACTCAAAGACGGTGAAAATTAAGAATGAGCGCCATATGCGGCATTTATTATCTTGACGGCAGGCCGGTTGCCTTGGAGACAGGCACAGCCATGATGCGTGAATTAGGTATCTATCATGTGGATGATACTGGAGTATGGCGAGATGGGCACGTATTTCTGGGTTGCCATGCCCGTCATGTTACTCCTGAGTCTGTTCAAGAAATTCTTCCGTTTTACGATGACGAGGCAGGGTTATCAATAACAGCGGATGCTGTTATTGATAACCGGGTTGATTTACATGACAGGCTAAGTATTGATTATTCTCTTCGAGACGATATGACGGACAGTCAGCTTATTTTGCAGGCTTACCGGAAATGGGACCAGGACTGCTTAAAATATCTTATAGGTGATTTTTCCTTTGTCATTTGGGACGAGAAGCGGCAGAAACTGTTTTGCGCTGTGGATCATACAGGTACAAGAGCATTATATTATTTTCATTCGTCAGAACTTTTTGCCTTTTCAACTTTGATCAAACCACTATTTGTGCTGCCGGAGATTACCAAGGAGTATGATGAAAATTGGATCGCCGATTTCCTGGCTATGCCTTCCGTAATGCATCAACTGGATGCAGAGTTGACCTTATATAGGAATATTTATTTATTGCCTGCCGGACATACTCTGACAGTATGCCCCAGTGGGGCGGAAAAGCGTGTTTACTGGCAGATCGAAAGGTATAATGAATTAAAATTAAAAACGGATCATGAATACGAAGAAGCCTTACTGGAAGTTCTTGGTGAAGCAATTCGATGCCGCATGCGGAGTATTCGTCCGGTGGGTGTGATGATGAGTGGAGGACTGGATTCCACCTCGGTGGCCTGTCTGGTTGCCCGGGAAATGGCTGTACGCGGCCTGCGGCTCCAGGTATTTAGCGCTGTACCTATGCTTGGCTACCGGGATTGGGTTCCCGTCGGGATGTTGGCTGATGAGACACCACTTATTGAAGCAGTAAGGGAACATACTGGAAATATCGATGTTACATATTGCCGCTCTGAAGGAAAGCACTCTTTAAGCGATACCAGCCGGTTTTTGGCAGTATTGGAGCAGCCTTACAAGATTATTGAGAACCTGCTTTGGATTGACAGTATTATGATGACGGCGCAGGAATGTAATATCGGTGTCATGTTAATAGGAAGCGCGGGCAACATAACAATTTCATGGGGCGATTCTTCATCATATCTGATGTCATTGCTAAAATCTGGTCAATGGTGGCAGTTCCTGCGCGAAAGCCGGAACACAGCCAGGCGTTACCGCAGACCGTTAAAGGCGTGGCTTAGGTTGATGGGGACGATGCTGCCATACAACTTAAAAATAAACATAAATAAAATCAAAGACCGCGATTGGCAAAAGAAGATGCAAGGCCTGTCTCCAATAAATCCGGATTTTGCCCGCCATATTAATGTACAGGAGAGATTTCGACGGTTTGGGTATGATCCTTATTTTTTAAGGCAGCTGGACTCTTTTGAATCGCGAAAAAAGCATTTTAAACCGGATTTATTCAGTCATCTCGGCGTTATTACAACCAAACAGTCGTTGGCCTATGGGATGTCGCTGCGTGACCCGACAATGGATAAGCGGGTAATCGAATTTTGTCTTAGTTTGCCGGAAAACCAGTATGTGCGCAATGGACGGAACAGGTTTTTGATCCGGCGGGCTATGAACGGCATTTTGCCGGACGAAGTGCGGCAAAACGTGACGATGCATGGTAAGCAGAACGCAGATTTAGCCCAGCGACTGCAATCTTGCTGGACAGAACTGGCTGAAGAAATAAAAGATATCGGCATTCTGGAAACTGAGCGAAAGTATCTTGATATTGCCAAGATCCGGGTTGAACTAGAAAAATATAAAACCATATATGACGATGCAGCAGATGACTTCGGCTTGCGTATGTTAATCCGCAGTCTAATCTTCAGCAGGTTTTTAAGACAGTAAATACATACGTGCTTTTATTGGCCGGCGTTTATAAAATTAAACAGGGAATTTAATTAAGGATTTTGAGAAATGGATATCCTTTTAATTTATGTCAGGGAGTTATTCGATTTATCTCCAAAGAAACTGATTATTAATATGATGCTGATGGTTGTGCTTGGCATAATAGAGGGCATAGGCATATTAATGATCATACCATTATTAATGGTATCCGGAATTATTCCCGGTATACAAGAGAGCAGCGGATTGACTTTCTGGCTGAATCATATTTTTCAAGTTGCCGGCGTACCATTAAATTTGCCGGTTATATTATTGTTGTATATAGGTCTTAATTTTGGGCAGAGTTGGCTGCAGCGCTTTCAAACCATGCTTAATTTTGATATACAGCAGTCATTTGCTGTTTTTTTGTCTTCCAGGTTGTTTCGGGCTGTAGCCTATGCCGAGTGGCAGCTTTTGATATCCAAGACTAAATCGGATATTGCCAATGTTATTATAAATGAATTAATACGTGTTTATTCAGGTGTGAATTTTTTCTTGCAGATAATAACTAATTCCCTGATTACTTTAATACAAATTATTTTTGCTTTTTTTATTTCTCCTGCACTGACTTGTTTAGTGATAGCCGGGGCTTTTATTTTATTTATGTCTTTACAAACTTTTACCAAAGAGTCACGCAGGATGGGCCAACATATTTCAGATTTAAACCGTGATCTGCTTTTTGATCTTACAGAGCATTTAAACGGTATAAAAGAAATTAAGAGTTATGGTGTTGAGGCTGCTCAAATACGTAATTTTGTCAATACACGTAATATGATGAAGGAGAATTTGGTCAGATTTAACGCAATTCAGACCAGGACAGCCATGGCGTATAAAGTTGGCGCGGCTATCTTTATAAGCTTGTTCTTGTTCAGCGCAATCGAGATATTCAAGCCAAATCCTCAGGTGCTCATAATAATTGCCGTTATTTCGGCACGTCTCTGGCCTAGGCTTGCTTCCTTTCAAACGGGTTTGCAGAATATTAATATGACGCTTCCCGCTTTTCGTACTGCTAAAGAATTGGAAAATCAATGCCTTGCCGCCCGTGAGAACCTGCCGGAAGAAGGAAGCATGAGAAGGATGGAATTAAGGTACGGAGTCGAATTTCGTAATGTTTCTTTTTTCTATGACTCCAATCGTATAAGTTGCGCTGTTAAAGAAGTTAATTTTAAACTTCCTGTCGGTACAACTACTGCTTTTGTTGGTGTATCCGGTGCAGGAAAAAGCACTTTGGTAGATTTATTAATCGGGTTATTAACGCCAAAGGAAGGAGATATTTTAATAGACGGTGACCCATTGCTGGATAATTTACGTCCGTGGAGAAATTCTATAGGTTACGTACCGCAGGACGCCCTTTTATTTAACGCCAGCATCAGGGATAACCTGTTATGGGCTTGTCCGGATGCCGCAGAGGATGATATATGGGAATCCTTGCGGTTAGCTGCTATCGATTCCTTTATCGGCAGCCTTCCAAATGGGCTGGATACAGTTGTGGGCGATAGGGGAGTGCGTTTATCCGGAGGTGAGCGGCAGCGTGTTGTTCTGGCGAGGGCGCTTTTAAGAAAGCCGTCGGTTCTTATTTTGGATGAAGCCACGAGTTCCTTGGATTCTGAAAACGAAACACGTATCCAGCAAGCTATTGAAAACCTGCAGGGTAAAATGACAATCGTAATTATCGCTCATCGTATATCAACGATTAGGAATGCTGACCAGATTTTCGTGCTTGAGCAGGGGCAAATCGTGGAGCAGGGTAATTATCAATCGTTGACGAAAAACAAAGATGGCCGGTTTTATGCTTTAGCCAGCCAATATAGTGATGAAGGCCGTGCAACCACTTAAAGATGTGAAATCAGCCAAGGTTTCAAGAGGAGAATAAAAAGGCAAACAATATCAATATGTATTTAAGCTATATCCTTCACGATATCAAGAAGTAAGTTACTATTCACAGTCCTATTTAATTTCCATTCATGACATAGAATGTTCTTTATCAAATAAATAACATCACCTATTCAATAGAGAAAAGGATAAAAGCGCGGCAAACGCAACATCAAAAGAAATAAATGCCGCGCTTTTTTTGATTAAAATTTT
>DOTD01000029.1 GCA_003513005.1 Desulfotomaculum sp. | reverse complement strand
CGACCGCTGGAGAGCCATGAGGTCATCGTCAACCTCATCGCCAACACCACAACCACTACGGGTCTAAAGGTTCAGGGCCAACTTGACACCAATCCGTACCCGGCCGGCATTAAGGTATCAGACACCGAACTGGCTGCTGTCCAACTGGAGCGCTCGGACTTTCATGGTGATTGGAATTATGTCATCCGGCCACATAGTTGAAAAAAGTTATTTTCTCGCGACTCCTTAGTGTTTTTATTGGAAAAATCAAATTTAGAAATGCTCTCAATAACCTGAAGTCTTATTGACCTCTTTATTAATGGATGTTATAATTCTTCTTGGCTCTTGATTTAACTGAAAATATGCGGCAGTGGCGGAATTGGCAGACGCGTAAGATTCAGGTTCTTATGGGCAGTAGCCCGTGGGGGTTCAAGTCCCTTCTGCCGCACCAAAATTATAAAAACCTGCCTGTAAAAGGGTAGGTTTTTTAATATATATGAGGCCTTCGCAACCATTCTATTGAGCTTGTATTCGTTAAATGTTAGAATGTCTTATCAGAAAATGTTTGGATTCATAAAAATATTAAGCAGGTGAATGCTTTGGACGAAATGATTAAT
Organism: Desulfotomaculum sp.; assembly: GCA_003513005.1. Lineage (NCBI taxonomy): Bacteria > Bacillati > Bacillota > Clostridia > Eubacteriales > Desulfotomaculaceae > Desulfotomaculum > Desulfotomaculum sp. The sequence goes on along the minus strand of DOTD01000029.1, from coordinate 11,161 downwards.
ATTGCGGCGGCGGCGGAACTAATCAGCAAAGCAAAAAAGGTGGTTGCCTTTACGGGCGCCGGTGTAAGCACAGAGTCCGGGATCCCCGATTTCCGCAGTCCGGGAGGCATCTGGGAAAAATACCAGCCTGTCTATTTTCAGGACTTTCTGGCCAGTGAAGAGGCCCGCAAGAAATATTGGATTCGCAGCAGGGTCACTTATCCCGTCATCAGGGACGCCATGCCGAACCATACTCACCTAGCCCTGGCGGAACTGGAGAAGATAGGCAAGCTGGACTGCATCATTACTCAAAACATAGACCGGCTGCACCATAAAGCAGGCAGTTCTGCGGAAAAAGTTATTGAAATTCACGGTGTGAGCGCTATTGTAAACTGCCTGAAATGCCGTGAAAGCTATTCAAGGGACGACATCCAGGCGCTTCTGGAAGAAAAAGAAGAAATCATCGCGCCGGTTTGCAAAAAATGCGGCGGGCCTTTAAAAGAAGCGACCATATCTTTCGGCCAGGCGATGCCGGAAAAGGAAATGGCCGAGGCGGAGTACAGGGCACAGAGCTGTGATTTGATGCTTTCTTTGGGTTCGTCGCTTGTTGTTTATCCCGCAGCATACATGCCGCAGTACGCGCAGGGCGCCGGCGCAAAGCTGATCATTATCAATATGGCTCCGACTCCTCTCGATGACGCCGCCGATCTGGTTTTTCACTCTAAAACCGGAGAAATACTGCCTAAAATAGTTGAAGAAGTTGCAAAAAGGATTGGCGGTTAAGACTTATCTAAACTGCTTTTGCTTAAAGTTACCATGCCTGTCTTATTTGAGGCATGACTGCTTGACACGGTTTTACGGGTATGTTAACATACACCCTAAGTAGTCTAACAGGCTATAAGATTTAATATTTTTAGGAGGAAAGAGATTTGCAAGGTAAAGTAAAATGGTTTAGTGCAGAAAAAGGTTATGGCTTTATTGAGAGGGAAGATGGCGGAGATGTCTTTGTACACTATTCGGCCATTCAGGAGGAAGGCTTTAAAACTCTCCAGGAAGGTCAAGCGGTGGAATTCGATATAGTCGAAGGCGCCCGTGGGCCTCAGGCGGCAAATGTAATCAGAGCGTAACTAAGGTTCCCCAGTCCTGAAAAAAGCGGGGCTGGGGATTTTTATTTTAAGGCGGGGTCTGGCGGGAATAATATATATTGAGAAATACAGGAGGTGGATGTTGCGTGAACATTCAGGTGAGGGGTAGGAATGTCGAGGTTACCGAAGCTTTGAAGGATTATATCGCTAAACGTGTGGGCAAGGTGGAAAAGTATTTGGATAACATCCGTGAAGCACAGGTGACACTTGCAGTTGAAAGAGGCTTTCACCGTGTTGAGGTAACAATCCCGGTAAACGGTATAATTTTGCGTGGTGAGGAATCCACGCCGGACATGTATGCTTCTGTTGATTTGGTAGTGGAAAAGCTGGAAAAACAGGTTCAAAAACACAAGGGGAGGCTGATCAAGCGCCTTGGTAAATCTGCCGGGGAAACGCCGGACGAACGGTTTGCAGATTACGACTACCCCCAGATAGTGCGCACAAAACGCTTTGACATCAAACCGATGACGGTAGATGAGGCAGTGCTGCAGATGAATCTTCTCGGACACAGCTTTTTTGTATTTTCAAATTCGGAGTCGGAACAAGTCAATGTTTTATACAAACGCAAAGATGGAAATTACGGTTTAATCGAACCGGAGTTTTAGAGATCTTGCAGTTCTTGTTTTAAAATGATACAATTGTAACCAGTAAAGGAGGAACCAGGGGGTTCCTCTTCATTTAAGAAGGTGATTTTCTTGCTTAACATACTCAGGAATTTGCTAGATGATAATTCCCGGGAAATTAAGCGGATGCAGAAAATTGTTGATAAGATCAACTCCTATGAAGCTGAATTACAGGCGCTTCCAGATTCAATACTTCAAAATAAGACGGTGGAATTCAAGAACCGCCTGGATCAGGATGAAACCCTGGATGATCTGCTCCCCGAGGCTTTTGCGGTAGTCAGGGAGGTCAGCCGGCGTGTTTTAAATATGCGCCACTTCGACATGCAGTTGATGGGCGGTATTGTTTTGCACCAGGGAAAAATAGCGGAAATGAAAACCGGTGAAGGAAAAACACTGGTGGCCACTCTGCCCGTTTATCTTAACGCGCTCACCGGGGAGGGCGTGCATGTTGTAACCGTCAACGATTACCTGGCCAAACGGGACAGCGAATGGATGGGTAAAATCTATACGTTTTTAGGCCTTTCGGTCGGCCTTGTTGTGCATGGTTTGGATTTTGACGAGCGTAAAAGCGCTTATGCTTCCGATGTCGTTTACGGCACAAACAATGAATTTGGTTTTGATTACCTCAGGGACAATATGTCCATACAACCCGATCAAATGGTCCAAAGAGAACTCAACTATGCTATTGTGGACGAAGTTGACAGCATTCTTATAGATGAGGCCAGAACTCCCTTGATTATCTCGGGCCAGGCCGATAAACCCACCGATTTGTATTATAATTTTGCCCGGCTGGCGCCGCGGCTGGTCAAAGACAGGGATTACACGGTTGAAGAAAAGACGCACACCGTTGCTCTTACCGAGGAAGGTGTAGCTCTTGTCGAAAAAATGCTCAAGGTGGATAACCTTTACGATGATAAGCATACGGAACTGACTCACCATATGCAGCAGGCGCTGAAAGCGCACGCGCTGATGAAAAAAGACAGGGACTACGTAATCAAGGACGGCCAGGTAATCATTGTTGACGAGTTTACCGGGCGTCTGATGTTCGGCCGCCGGTACAGCGAAGGGCTGCACCAGGCCATCGAAGCCAAGGAAGGAGTCCGGATTGAGCATGAGTCTCAAACTCTGGCCGCAATTACTTTTCAGAACTACTTCCGAATGTACGAAAAGCTTGCCGGCATGACCGGCACAGCCGCAACCGAGGAAGAGGAATTCAGAAAGATCTACAAACTCGACGTAATAGTCGTCCCCACACACATGCCCATGATTCGCCGGGATATGCCGGACGTGGTTTATAAAACTGAAAAGGCCAAATTTAAAGCGGTAGTTGACGAGATAGCGCGGCGGCACAAAACGGGGCAGCCGGTTCTTGTGGGTACCGTCTCCATTGAAAAATCAGAAATAATCAGCCAGATGCTGAAAAGGTCTGGAGTCTCCCATAATGTCCTCAACGCAAAGTATCACGAAAAAGAGGCTGAAATCGTAGCTCAGGCCGGACGTTTAAATACGGTTACCATTGCCACCAATATGGCCGGCCGCGGCACAGATATCCTTTTAGGCGGCAACCCCGATTTCCTGGTTCAAAATGATTTGAAAGGCAAAGATTCCGACGATCCTGATACCACGGTTAAAGAGGCTGAGAAACTCATGGAAAAGTATAAAATAGATACTCTTGAGGAACATAAAAAGGTAGTCGAACTAGGTGGCCTGCACATTATCGGGACTGAACGCCATGAGAGCAGGCGGATTGACAACCAGCTGCGGGGACGTACAGGGCGTCAGGGCGATCCGGGCGCAACCCAATTTTATATTTCTTTGGAAGATGACCTGATGCGGATGTTCGGTTCCGACAACATTGCGGGGATCATGGACCGCCTGGGGCTTGAGGAAGATATGCCGATTGAACATAACATAGTCAGCCGTTCGATCGAAACAGCCCAGAAGCGGGTTGAAAACCGGAACTTTGAAATGCGCAAGCATGTGCTTGATTACGACGACGTCATGAACCAGCAGCGTGAAGTCATTTACGGACAGCGCAGGCAGGTGCTTACATCCGAAGACCTGAAGGAAAATATTCAGGAGATGATTACCTGCGCCATAGACAGACTGGTTACGACATACTGTCCCGAAGGAGTGCACCAGGAAGAGTGGGATCTGCAGGGGCTTTTTACCCAGGCTGAACAAATATTCTGCTTAAAGAAAAAGATTGACCAGGAGAATTTTGAAGATTCCGGACGGCAGTCTATCAAAGACAACCTGGAGGAAATGGCGCTGAAAGCATACGAAGCCAGGGAAGAAGAACTGGGCGCCGGAATGATGCGTGAACTAGAACGTGTGCTTATGCTGCGGGTTGTCGATGACAAGTGGATGGATCATTTGGACGCAATGGACCAACTGCGCGAGGGTATCGGGCTGCGCGCGTACGGGCAGAAGGACCCCCTCATCGAATACAAGTTTGAGGGTTACGAAATGTTCCAGGGGATGATCAGCAGCATCCAGGAGGATGTTGTCAGGTATCTTTTCAGGGTTAATATAGTCCAGCCGCAAGAGCAGCAGCGTAAGACCGTTGAAAACAAGTATAAGGAAGATGAGCCAAAGCGGCCTGTCAAGCGTGAAAACAGGATTGGGCGAAACGATCCCTGCCCCTGCGGCAGCGGCAAAAAGTACAAGAAATGCTGCGGAAGAGCGGCCAGTTGATTTTTTGAGCAAAGTAAGGTGAATAATTTGTTTATGGAAATAGCCCGGGAATTATCCAGCCTGGGCAAGCGCATCGAAGAATTGAGGGCTTCCCTTTGACTTTGTAAAAAGGGAGCAGGAAATAGCGGTTTTAGAGCAAAAAATGCTTGAACCGGGATTCTGGGACAACCAGGATGAATCTCAGCAGGTTATGCAGACCATTTCGGGTATTAAAGAAAGATTGGAATCGATCAGGGCGCTGGAAAACATCTATGAGGATTTGACGGTTTTACTCGCTCTCGGCGAGGAGGAAGACGACGCTCAAACAGCGCAGGAACTGGCCGGCGAGTTGAGAAACCTTGACCGTCTTGTGGAGCAGTCTGAGCTGCGTTTTCTTTTAAACGGCCAGTACGACGCCAATAACGCAATTATTTCTTTACATGCCGGGGCGGGCGGTACAGAGGCGCAGGATTGGGTCCAGATGTTGCTTCGCATGTATATGAGATGGGCTGAAGAAAAAGGATATACATGTGAGATGGCAGACCTGCTGCCGGGGGATGAAGCCGGTGTAAAAAGCGCCACCATGATTGTAAGCGGCCGGAACGCATATGGTTATCTGGTTTCCGAGAAGGGCGTCCACCGCCTGGTGCGCATCTCGCCCTTCGATGCCAGCGGCCGGAGGCACACGTCCTTTGCTTCGGTAGATGTGCTGCCGGAAGTTGAAGAGGAAACTACTGTCCAGATCAATCCCGGCGATCTCAAGGTTGACACATTCAGGTCTAGCGGGGCCGGGGGGCAGCATATCAACAAGACGGATTCAGCGGTAAGAATAACACATTTGCCTACAGGCATTGTCGTTGTCTGCCAGGGTGAACGTTCCCAGATTTCAAATAGAAATACGGCTTTAAAGCTCCTCAGGGCGAAACTTGCCGATCTTGAGTTAAAGAAGAAGGAAGAAGAACAGGCCGCCCTCCGGGGCGAAAAGACAGAAATTGCCTGGGGAAGCCAGATTAGATCTTACGTTTTTCAGCCATATACTATGGTAAAAGACCACCGTACAGGTGTGGAAGTCGGAAATGTAAATGCGGTAATGGACGGAAGAATTGATGAATTTATAGCTTCGTACCTGAAGGACAAGGCCAAAAGAAATTTATCTTAGAAAGAAAAACAGGGATAGTATTATATCCGGGGATGATTTCAAGTGAAATTCCCAGGGATAAAGCGGCGGCCGATTAGCGCAAGCCTGTTTTTTGAGTTTTTAGGAGTAACTTTAGGGGCGCTTCTAATTGCTCTGGGCCTGGATTTGTATCTGGTACCTAATAAAATCGCCGCCGGCGGCGTAAGCGGTATTTCAACAATATTGCATTACGTTATCGGTGTGCCCGTCGGCGTGACCATGCTTATTCTGAACATCCCGCTGTTTGTCATCAGTATCTACCGGCTGGGGTTTGTTTTTGGATTCCGCTCACTTTTTGGCGCCACGATACTGTCTGTCTTTGTAGACACTCTCGCTCCTTACCTCCCGGTAGTAACTCACGATCCATTACTGGCGGCTCTTTTTGGCGGGGCTGTCGTCGGGCTTGGCCTGGGCATAGTCTTCAGGCACAGGGGCACAACCGGCGGCACCGACCTTGCTGCGGCCACACTGCAATCATACATTGGAATAAATATCGGCCAGCTTCTGTTTATAGTCGACGGCCTGGTTGTTTTAACAGCGGGAATAGTCTTTAAATCCTGGGAACTGGCCATGTATGCGCTGCTTTCTATTTTTGTCGCTTCCTGGCTTGTCGATCTTGTTCAGGAAGGTATAAGCTATACAAAGGCATTCTTTATTATCTCCGACAAGCACAAGGAAATAGCGGATTTAATCATGAGCGACTTAAACCGCGGCGTGACGGCGTTAAAAGCGCAGGGGATGTATACGGGTACAGAGAGGGAAATTCTTCTGGTAGTTGTTAACCGGATAGAAATCAGCAGGCTGAAAAACCTTGTTTATGAAATTGACCCGGGAGCTTTTGTCATCCTTGCGGACGTTCATGAGGTGTTGGGGGAAGGGTTTAAGAAGTACAGACCTTTTAAAAAGTTCTTTTAAGGCAGGTGATGTTGGTTATGGATCAGGAAGTAATAGCACGGTTAGAAAAAAAAGCGAAAGAGATCAGGCGGGACATTATTTCAATGACGGCGGCGGCTGGTTCCGGGCATCCGGGAGGGTCCCTGTCGGCGGCGGATATTGTAACCGCCCTTTATTTTCAAATTATGCGTTTGGATCCCGAAAGGCCCGACTGGCCGGATCGGGACAGGTTTGTTTTATCAAAGGGGCACGCGGCCCCTGTGCTGTACTCGGCACTGGCTGAACGGGGGTTCTTTAGGACTAGTGAACTGCTTACCCTGCGTAAACTGGGCAGCCGCCTCCAGGGTCATCCGGATATGAAGAGTCTGCCGGGGGTTGAAATGTCTACAGGTTCTTTGGGCCAGGGACTGGCAGTAGCAAATGGAATGGCTCTGGCGGGGAAACTGGACAACCGGGATTACCGGGTTTTTGTTTTAATGGGTGACGGTGAGAACCAGGAAGGGATGATCTGGGAAGCCGCCATGGCTGCGGCGCATTATAAATTGGACAACCTTACCGCCTTTCTCGACCACAATGGCCTGCAGATCGACGGGCCGGTGCGTGAGGTGATGTCCGTAGAACCTGTCGCCGACAAATGGAAGGCTTTCGGTTGGGATGTCCAGGTTATTGACGGGCATGATTTAAGCCAGATTATAAATGCTGTTGAAAAAGCGAAGGAAGTAAAGGGCAGGCCGCAGATGATTGTTGCCGAGACAGTTAAAGGCAAGGGTGTCTCTTTTATGGAAAACAATGTTGACTGGCACGGCAGGGCGCCCAACCCGCAGGAAACCGAAAAGGCATTGGCCGAACTTGCCTGAAACTTGCCTGTAATAATAGAAATAAAACCGCTCAAAAAATTTTGATTGGAATACATTTGAAACACCTTTGGAATACATTTAGAATACCTTTGAGGGGGCTCCTTAATGAAAAAAATAGCTACCCGCGAAGCATATGGGGAAGCCTTGGCCGGGCTTGGTGCAGAATATCCGGACATCGTAGTTCTTGACGCGGACCTTTCCAAATCCACTAAAACAATAGATTTTGCAAAAAGATTTCCCAACCGTTTTTTCGATATGGGAGTTGCGGAAGCAAATATGCTTGGAACCGCCGCCGGCCTTGCGGCTTCGGGCAAAATCGCTTTTTGCAGCACCTTTGCCGTTTTTGCCGTAGGGAGGGCCTTTGACCAACTGCGGAACAGCGTTTGCTATCCCAGGCTGAATGTAAAAATAGGGGCCAGCCATGCTGGAATCAGCGTAGGGGAGGATGGCGCATCGCATCAATCGGTTGAAGATATTGCCTTAACGAGAGCCTTGCCCAATCTTACCGTAATCGTGCCGGCGGATGCGGCGGAGACCAAAAAAGCCGTTCTGGAAGCGATTAAAATAAAGGGGCCGGTGTACCTGAGACTGGGAAGACTGGCTGTCCCCGCTCTTCATGAAGATGATTTCGTCTTTGAAACCGGCAAGGCGATTACAATGCGGGAAGGTACATCGGCAACCATTATAGCCGCCGGATTGATGGTGGCTGAGGCCCTGGCGGCGGCAGACGAACTTGCCGGCGAGGGGCTTGAGGTAAGGGTTGTCAACATGCATACGATCAAACCCCTGGATACGGAGGCTGTGATTAAAGCCGCACAGGAGACAAAAGCTATTGTCACCGCCGAGGAGCACAGCATTATCGGCGGCCTGGGCAGCGCAGTCGCCGAAGTTGTCTGTGAACATTGTCCTGTCCCGGTGTACCGGGTCGGCATAAAGGACTCTTTTGGAGAATCGGGCTCGCCGGCTGATCTTTTACAAAAGTTTGGCCTGACGTCGCGTCATATAGCTGAAGCAGTTCGTAAAATAAAAGGTTTAAAGTAAGTCCAGATCATAACCGGCCTTTAACATTGTCGCACGCTGGTATAAATACTTTGCCAGGGCGAGATCCTGAATGGCCAGGCCTGTTGAATCAAAGACGGTTATTTCGTCTTTTGTCTGACGGCCGGGACATTTCTTTGCTATTACCTCGCCAAGGCTGCCCGCCAGTTCTTCCTGATTGTATTCTCCGGAAGAAATGGCGACATTTATTTCACCGCTGTGCACGGTCTGCTTTAAATCATCCACAAATACCCTCGACCTCTTCAGAATCTCTGTTTCCAGTTCCTGTTTGCCGGCCGCGTCTGCCCCGATAGCGTTAATATGCGTGCCGGGTTTGATAAACCGGCTTTCGATAACCGGTTTACGCGCCGGTGTAAGAGTGCAGAGTATTTCATTTGAGCAGGTCTCTTCAAGCGACGCCACTTCCACGGGCAGATTTTTATAACACTCCTTCAGCGCTAAAGCCCTGCCCGGGTCGGTATCAAAAACATTGATCCGGCTGAATGAAAAAGAAGCCGCCAGTACTTCCAGGTGTGTACGCGCCTGGCCGCCGCAGCCGACTATTCCGAGGGTTTTTGCGTCCGGGTTGGCCAGATATTTAATTGCTGCAGCGCTGGCCGCAGCCGTCCGGTAACCGGTTAGCAAGGTTGCTTCCATAACGGCTAAAGGCTTGCCTGTGGCTGGGTCGTTGTAAAAAAGCATGCCCATTACTGTGGGAAGGTTGTTGGTGGAAGGATTAAGCGGGTATACACAAACCCACTTCAGTCCTGCGGCGCCCCTGAAATAGGCAGGCATTGCCCGGAAATCACCGTTATACTGGGGAATATCCAGGTAAATTTTGGGGGGCATGGAGGCTTCGCCTATGGCATATGCATAGAAAGCTTCTTCAATAACAGCAGGCAGTTTATCAAGTTCAATCAGACGCTCCACTTCTTTTCGGGAAAGAATAAGCACGATTAGACCACCCCTTTATTAATCCTTAAAGAATACTTCAATCTGTACGGTTGTATTCCTGCCGGCACAGGGCTCTTTAATTAAGTGTAAAATTCTGTTATAATTAGTTTATGGATGAAAAAATAGTTTCGGTAAACAGAAAAGCCCGCCATGAATACCACCTGCTTGATACTTTTGAAACCGGCATTGTGCTGACCGGCACGGAGGTCAAGTCAATACGCGCAGGCAACGTGAGCATGCAGGACAGCTATGCCATAGTTGAAAACGCCGAGCTTTTCTTGTATAATTTACATATAAGCCCTTTCGAAAAAGGGAACCGTTTTAATCATGAACCAAAGCGGATCAGGAAGCTTTTAGCGCACAAAAGTGAGATCATGCGGCTTTTGGGATATACCCGTGAGAAAGGCCTGACAATAATCCCGCTGAGGATTTATTTCAACGAGCGGGGGCGCGTCAAGGTGGAGCTTGCCGTGGCGCGGGGTAAGAAAACCTACGATAAGCGGGATGACATAGCCAAAAGAGACGCCAAGAGGGAAATGGAGCGCACTTTAAAAGACAGGAATTATAAAAATTAATTATATGGGGGCGAAATGGGTTCGACGGGGGAAGTAGGGACAGAAGAAGCGAGCCGGGGTTCCATCAGCCCGTCAAAACGGTGGAAAAACTATAATTGCCAATAACGAATACGCTTTAGCTGCTTAATTGCAGTTAACCTCCTACCTATGCCGGGCCCGTGGCCTGGGCAAGGGGGTCATTAAAACGGGCTGGTTTAAGTTCAATTCTCGGAGAATTTAAACAAGAGACATCGAGATAGCGCCGAAGGAGCCCGGCTGTGGGCGCCCTAGGAGCGAAACAACAAAGCGCAGCCTGCGCTCGGAGAAGCTTCTGTAACTGTTCTTTCGGACGGTGGGTTCAACTCCCCCCGCCTCCACCAAATAAGTACGCAATAATTGATACAAGGCAAAATCCCAATATCATTGGGTTTTGCGGCAATTTTGCGCTAAGATAAAGCACCGTTTTCGGACGGTGTTTTTTGTTTTTTCGCACCCTTTCGTTAAAAAGTATAGGAATCGTTAAAAGGTTTGAGTAAGGTTTAAAATAGCCGTAACATACGGCCATCGGGCCAGATACGTATAGAGCAGTTCCCCAAAGCCGAGTAATATTACCCTTCCAACTGATAAATAAGGGCTTGCATCGCCAGATCGATCACATAATCCAAGTCCATGTTCTCATCCGCTTTAAGAAGTACATCATTATTGGCGAAATTGCCTATGCCGGTATAATTTTTGCACAGCCCTTTTTCATCCTTGATTTTATCAAAAGGAATATTGAAGGCAATGGTGAATTCATTTTTGGAAGGGCGGATATTAACAAAATTAGTCTCACTCTTGTAGGCAATGTACTGCTGTTTGTATTCCTTGATAATATCAACATCGAGAGTGAGCAGCTTTCGGTCCAATTCATCGTACATTTTGGCTATTGCAGGCGACATCGGCGGGTAGTGGGCCATGGAAGTATATGCAGGTTCAGTTTTCCCTCTATCGGCATATTCATCAAGCTCCGCCTGGGTTACTACCGGGTATGGCCATATTTTGACCGCCATTTCTGCGAGTTTGTCAGCCCGTTTGCTTATCTCGTCTTTGTCCCACTTAGGAGCCGCGATAAATTAATGTGATAGGGGTTGACAATTTGATGGCGTGGTTGTATCATAGCGTTGGGGTGATAGGTTACGGAGCCACGATGGAACCCGCCATTTTGGATCGGAGATCGTCTTTTCACAGAAAAGGATCTTGAATTGATCCGTTGGACGACAGAACG
>DOTD01000028.1 GCA_003513005.1 Desulfotomaculum sp. | reverse complement strand
ACGGCATGGTAATCCTTCCATTCTATACGGGAATTTGTAAGCCCGACGGTTTGAACTCCTATTTCAATTATAAAAACTGTTACCATTCCCTCTGCAACGACCACCACCTTCGGGAACTTAAAGTGGGTCATTGAAAACGAGCGCCAGACTTGGGCGCAGCAGATGTATGACCTGCTCTTGAATGCCAAGGCCGCGGTTGATGAAGCAAAGGATAATTCCAAGACCTGCTGCGGAAATGAACCAGCTTATTGATTTTGAGAAAAGTTTCAGCAGCATCATCACTCTTGGGTATCATGAGAATCCATTCATTATGTTTGATTTTCGGATCCCCTTTGGTAACAATCAAGCAGAACGTGACTTACGCATGACCAAAGTCCAGCAGAAGATTTCCGGCGGATTCTAAGTCCATGCAGGGCGCCAAGATCTTTTGCCGGATCAGGGGTTATATTTCTACGGTTAAAAAGAATTCTGTTCCGGTATTGGGGGCAATCCGGGACGCTCTTTAAGGGTAATCCGTTTATCCCATATTGCGATAAGGTTCTACAATTGGATATTACCCGGTTTCGGGTATAGTTGCCTTATGTTTATGCCCAGGCGTTAGCCTGAGTAGTTACATAAAATGCCTTTAATAACCAGTCTATTGAAATCCCTTCTGCGCATACAACTTAATTATGGAGATCATCAGGGCGTCTCTTACGAACATTAAATTTTCCCAAGTAAAGCGTGAAGGGATGTCGTTGCTATGTCCGTTACTGTAAAAGTTATCAGCTCCAGGCATGAGCTTTTGGATTTTGCTTATTTCCCCATCCGAATCTACAGCCGGGAAAAGCACCGCCCCTGGACAACTCCCGACGAAATGCTCAACATGCTCAGTTTCTGGAATACATACTGGCTCAAAGCCAAATACAAATGCTTTTTGGCTGTGGACAACGGCCAGATCGTTGGAAGATTGACCGCCATATACGACCCCCGTACACCAAAAACAGGATTTTTTGGCGCCCTGGAAATTGTTGAAGACATGGAGGAAGCAGCGGAGAATCTGTTCAAAGCTGCAGAAGAATGGCTTATCGTACAGGGAGCGGAAGAGATTACAGGCCCGGCCACTTTTAATACCAATCAGCAGGTAGGTCTCCTGATCGATGGATTTGACGAACCCCCGCAACCCTTTATACCCTACAACCCCCCCTATTACAGGCGCCTGCTTGAAGAGTATGGTTTTACAAAGTTGAATGATTTACTCTCCTACAAGTATTCCGCTGACCAGGACTTGCCGGCGGTCATTAACAAGGTTGCCGGCCGGGCTGCGCAAAAAACGGGATTGCTCATGCGCAGCTTGAAAGTAACCAGTCTGTCCAGGGAAGTAGAAACGATCAGGTTGATCTTAAACGAGTCCATGGCTGAAAACTGGGGATATATACCGCTGTCGCGCCAGGAAGTGGAGGGAATGCTTTATTTCTGTCTGTCCCGGGGAGACCCTTCGCTTGTCTTGACAATCTTTATTGACTCAGAGCCGGCAGCCTTTTCCATGTCACTGCCGGGGAGCGCAAAGTATTGCGCCCGGTTAGCCCTCCTCGGAGTAGTTCCCCGCTTCCGTCTTAAGGGCTTAGAAGCGCTGCTGTTTCAAAAAACACAGTCTATTCTTTCATCTAAAGGTTATAAAATAATTGAAGCTTCTCAAATCAGCGAAAACAATCTTCCGATGCTCAAGTTAATCCCCAAACTGGAAAACAGCCGGCTGATCAAGCGCCACCGGTATTACAGGAAGGATCTCTAAAAGACACTATCTATTCGGGGTTGAAATAAACTTTCACAACGCTGCCCGGTTTCACACCCGTGCCTGCCGGGGGACTTTGATACAGAGCCAGCCCGCTGCCTTCCGCTTTGAGCTTTAAGCCGATTTCTTCCAGCAGGACAGCCGCCTTCTTAAGTGTAAGGCTTTTTAAATCAGGTACGGTTATTTTATCCGGGGGTTTTGATAAATCAAAGGGAGTTACTTTGAGCGTGACCAGGCTCCCCTTGATCAGATTGCTTCCGCCCCCGGGTTTCTGCCCGGATATAACACCCTGCGGCGCCGAAGCCCAGCATACAAGACCGCGGTTTTTAATCAGCCGGGTTGCCTGTTCGGCGGGAAACCCGATTACATTCGGGACCGCCACGCGTGAAGGAACCTTACTTGGATCGGGCAATTCTTCTTCGCTTTTTTGAGCGCCCGTTTTTTCCTGCGGGATACCTAGATATACAAGTGTATCCCGCATCACCGACTGGAAGGCCGGAGCAGCAACCTCCCCCCCGTGATACTTGCTCCCTTTGGGCTCATCAACTATAACAAGGACTGCCGCCCTGGGATTATCCAGCGGCCCGTAGCCCAAAAAGGAAGCCACATATTTACCCTCTATATATCCTTTGGGCCCCGGGATCTGGGCCGTTCCCGTCTTGCCAGCGATCCTGTACCCTTCAACCTGCGCTTTTGTTCCAGTTCCTTCTAAAATCACATCTTCCATCATAGAAGTAAGTGTCCTGGCTGTTTCACTGGAAATAATGCTGCGGACCTCTTGCGGTTTAAACTCCTTAACGATTTTTCGCTGGTCATCTTCAAGCGCCTTGACAAGATAAGGCTTCATCAACTTGCCGCCGTTAGCTATCGCGCATGCTCCAGTAATCAGCTGAATGGGAGTAACGGCGATGCTCTGTCCTATGGACATGGTAGCCAAATCAAGTTCGGTGGCTTTTTTCTTATCCATGAGGACGCCGGATTCCTCCCCCGGCAGATCTATCCCCGTGCGGGCGCCGAAGCCAAACTCCTGCAGATATTTGTATATATTCTCTTTACCCAGCCTTTGGCCTACCTGTATTAAGGCAACGTTGCAGGAGACGGACACAGCTTCCGAAAATGTCAGACTTCCATGCCCTTCTCTTTCCGCACAGTAAATCCTTCTGCCTTTTACTACAATCGAACCGGGATCATATAATCTTTCACCGGGACTGACAAACCTTTTTTCCAGGGCTGCGGCGGCAATAAACATTTTCAGGGTCGAGCCGGGCTCGTAATTATATAGTACTGCTGTATCTCCTCCCCAGACACTTTCCGGTTCCTTGGACCAGTTTCCCGGATTAAAAGCAGGCCGGTTTCCCATAGCCAGGATCTGGCCGGTCGCAGGATCCATGACGATTATTGCAGCCCTGGCCGGCTTATATGAGGCAACCAGGTTGTCCAGTTCCCGTTCAACAAAAAATTGGATTGTCTGGTCAATTGTTAAAACCAGGTTGGCGCCGGGATCGGAAGGATTGACATCGGTCTGTGCCTGGGGAACAGGCAGTCCCTTAGCGTCACTTTCAATTGTTGAAGAGCCTGGCTTACCTTTTAAATAACTGTCATAAGAATTTTCCAGGCCGGTTAAGCCTTGATTGTCACTGCCGACAAAACCCAACAAGTGCGCAGCCATGCTCCCCTGGGGGTAGGAACGCTTGTTTGACTCGATTAGACCAATCCACTGCAGGTCCGGATCTTTTTTTGAATCTTTGTCGGGATTTCCGCCGAGTTCTTTGCTGAGATTTTTTAAGCGTTCTGCGGCGCTGTATTCAAGGTTGTGCGTCAACCAGATAAAAGGTTCTTTACTGCAGAGTTTTTCGTATACCAGGGCTTGTTTTATGCCAAGAACAGGCGCAATCTTTTCGGACAGGCCTGCCGGGTCTTTTATCTTTTTTGACTGCGCGTAAACTGAGAAGGCGGGAATGTTTGTGACCAGTTCGTTGTGATTGCGGTCATAGATACTGCCGCGCTCAGGCTGGACGGTTACATCCTGGGTGTGATATTCCTCGGCCTGTCTTTTAAGTCCGGGTCCCCAGACTGCCTGCACCCAGAAAAGCCGGGAGACAAGGCCAAAAAGGGCTAATGAAATAAGTATAAAAACAAGGGCAACCCTTTTAGTTGTAAAAGATTTTTTAGCAGGATCCAGATCAGGCACCTCCCACCTTCCTTTTAAGAGCAACCAAGGTGGCTGAGGTCGTTGAATAGAACCAGCGTACCCCAGTCGGGGGAGTTGAAATCGATGATGTTGAGGCAGGCGTTGTCCAGACGCAGCCGCCAGTAATAAACCAGATCCATGCCCAGAACATCTGCGACAACAGCCCTGATGACACCGCCGTGGGAAACGACGACTATCTCCTGATCATCCAGATGGCGTTCCACAATCGACCGGATAGCCTCGTTAACCCGCACGGACATCTGAGCAAAAGACTCTCCCCGAGAACCTGAGCCGTCGAAAGGACTGTCCCACCAGTTTTTACCGGACTCAATCAATTTGTCCTTGACTTCCTGAGTAAAAACCTTTCCTTCCCAGCTTCCGAAATTGACTTCCCTTAACACAGGCATAGGCATTACAGGCAGGTTATGGGGCTGGGCTAAAATCTCCGCTGTTTTTACAGCCCTTGATAAATCACTCGCGTAAAAAGCCGTTATTTTGTAATCTCTTAAACGCCTGGCCAAAAATTCAGCCTGCTCAATCCCATGCCCGGAAAGCGGCACATCCGTATGTCCCTGGAATTTAAATTCGGCATTCCAGGTTGTCTGACCATGTCTGACAAGATAGATACGGCAACTCAATCAAAGACCTCCCAGCAAAACCTTCACCGGCGTTTTTATAATTAACGTTCTTCCTTTTCAACTAATTCTTTAACTCTTTGTACAAGCTCGGCAATTAAATGGGGGAGAGGTTCGGACCTAAGGCCAATCAGATCAAATGCATTGCGGCTTAAAGGCAGAAGAATTTTACGGGCTGGGCTTAAGGCGATCGCCTCAGCCATGCCGGGCGTTAATTCTCCAAGCATCGCATGCGGTATTAAAATACTCACCGGCCCCACGATAAGATTGACCCTTCGAGCATTGTAAATTATTGCATTTTCACCTGTTGCGCCCTCATTGGCTCCAGCCTTCAACATAACGGAAGTAGCCGCGGAGTTTGTCCCAAGGGCCAGGAGCTCAACATTTTCGGGCAGCTCCCGGCGGAGTTTTTCCATGATATGCCTGCCTATGCCTCCGCCCTGTCCGTCAATAACCGCAATCCTCATTTTCATCGCCCTAGTCAGTTATTATATCATACCCGCTCAAGATGAAAAGATCTTAGAAAAATATTGGGAATTTCATCCTCCCTGTTTTTTTGATTCCATCTCGACAATCTGAATATTTTTTTACAAACGAACGGGCATAACGATTGTTTGCCAAATGCAGTTTTATGTTTTCTTTTTCTAGTCGCGTAAGTGAACAAACTCTTTCTTTTTCCAGCTTTTCTACAAGATTAAGCAGGACTCTCCGGCTCAGCCTCAGCTGTTCTACTTTTTCTTCCAGTTCCCCTACCCGCTGCTGCCAGTAGCACACCTCGTCGCAACCGTCCAAGAGCAATCACCTCCTTTTTAGTATATGCCGTACGCTTCGATATAGACATTGACAAACCTGCAAAAAGGCGGTGTCTCCTATTTTTGTCCTGCGCATTTCTTTAAATTCACAACCGACTGGTAAGGAACAGTAACTTCCCCGATGTATCCGTGCCCGGCCTTGTCCCCGTGAAAATCGGAGCCTCCCGTAGAAACCAGGTTATACAATCTGCAGATTTTCAGAAAGCGGCTAATCGTTTCGGAATTATGCCCGGGGTAATAGACTTCCAGGCCCTGCAGCCCGTCTTTAACGAACTCGGGAATAAAACTTTCACTGTTGTCAATCATGGGATGAGCAAGAACGGTAACCCCGCCTGCTTCGCGGATCAGTTGAATAGCCTCGCTTGTGCTGTATTTAAACCGCGGGACATAAGCAGGGCGCCCTGTGCCCAGGTATTGCTCAAAAGCCTGGGCAACAGACTGGACAAGGCCGGATTTAATAAGAACCATGGCCACATGCGGACGGCCTACGGAGCCATTCCCGGCAGCGGCCAAAATCTGGTCCAGGGTTATTTGAACACCAAGATCACGCAACCTGGCTGCAATCTTAGCAATCCTCTCTCTTCTCTTCTGATTCAGCAGTTCAAGAAAAGACATAAAAACAGGATCAGTATAATCCATCAAATAACCGAGCAGGTGGACCTCGCGTCCTTTATGCTCGGTGCTCATTTCAACGCCGGGAAGCACCTCCAGGGATAACCCGTGGCCTGCTTCCAGGGCGGAAGCAATACCTGACGAGGTCTCGTGATCGGTAATGGCAATCGCCTTTAAGCCGGCTGCTTTTGCCAGGTGAACCACCTGGGCGGGTGATTTATCACCGTCGGAAGCGTCAGTATGAATATGCAGATCAGCAGACAACGCCTTCACCTGTTTTCCCATTCCAGACTTTCTTAAACAAGCGCAAAAAATTGCCTCCCAGGAACTTGCGGATATCTTCCTCTTTATAACCCCTGCAGAGGAGTCCCTCTGTCAGGGCAGGCAAATCACCTGCATCACCCAGGCCCTCCAGACGCCCGGAATACCCGTCAAAATCAGAGCCCAGCCCGATGCAGTCCGGCCCGGCAATGGAGACTATATAATCAATGTGGTCAAGGAGTTTTTCTAAAGACGGGCTCTGCTGGTGGACAAAATCAGGAACAAAGGTAAGGCCCATCACTCCCCCGCCGGTGGCCAGGGCCTTGATCTGTTTATCAGTCAGGTTGCGGGGATGCGGACAGACTGTCCCGCTGTTTGAGTGCGAGGCAATTACCGGCTGAGTAGAAATTTCCAGTACATTCCAAAATCCGGCTTCCGAGAGGTGGGAAACATCTATTAACATCTTTAAGCAGTTCATTTCCTTTACAACTTCAACCCCAAACTTGGTTAATCCGCCATACGTCCACGCCTCGGCTACTCCGTCGCCAAGCTCATTACGGCCATTCCAGGTAAGAGTAAGGCACCGCACACCAAGACGGTTAAGCATCCGGAGGACCTCAATCCGCCCCTCCAGCGCCTCTCCCCCTTCAACAGTCAGAATGGCGGCTATCTTATCAAGTCCAAGAGCCTTTTCAAGATCATCGAAATCTCGCACCAACATTATTTCCCCGCTGCACTCGTTCAATTCGCCATAAAAGCGGTCAAACAGCTCCATTGCCCTTCTAAGATAATTCCCTCTGTATTGCGGAGAAATAAAGGCGGCAAAAAACTGGACCTTCACCCCGCCCTTGCGAAGACGGGGCAGATCTACGTGCCCGCTGTCCCTGCGCTCCTTTAAGCTGCAGTTTTCCTGCGCCAGGACAGTCAGAACATCGCAGTGCGCGTCTACAATAACACTGCTTGTGTGCAGTTGATGGTTCATTCCGTACCCTCCAAAAAAAATTTCACCGCAGAAAAATCAAAAACCTGTTTATCAAAAATAAACAGGTTGCATGGACTCCTGTCGCTGAATGCTAGCGGGGTTCAACAATTAGCTTGATTGCCGTTCTTTCTTCCCCATCTATAATTACGTCGGTAAAAGCAGGTATGCAAATCAGGTCGATTCCACTGGGGGCTATAAAACCTCGCGCAATAGCAATTGCCTTAATCGCCTGGTTGAGGGCCCCTGCGCCGATTGCCTGTATTTCCGCGCAGCCCCGTTCTCTGAGCACCCCGGCCAATGCGCCAGCTACAGAATTTGGACTGGACTTTGCTGCTACCTTTAACACCTCCATGGTCGAAACCTCCTTCTTTTTACCGGAAAAAAATCAATCTTCTTACATAAGTATTCTTGGTAAGTAATAAAATTCCTTTTATTATCCAGAAATTATTTAATTGTCAATTCTGACTATTCATTATTTGCTATTCTCACTATGCTTCCGGATTCACCTGTCTGTGCATCTATCTCAATTACTACGGCATTAAACTGGTAAGGTCCCGGGGCTACCTCGAACCGCCTGGGAAGCTGGGTGAGGTACTTTTTAATAACCAGGTCGGCTTTCACACCGATTATTGAATCGGCCGGGCCTGTCATACCGATGTCGCTGATATAAGCCGTCCTGCCCGGAAGTATTCTTTCATCGGCTGTCTGAACATGAGTATGTGTCCCGCAAACCGCCGAAACACGTCCGTCAAGGTAGAGTCCGAAAGCTATCTTCTCCGAGGTCGCCTCTGCGTGGAAGTCGACCACCAGGGCTTTAACCTTGTTTTTAAGCTTCGTTAAAATCTCGTCAGCTTTGTGAAACGGGCAGTCCAGGCTGCCGGGCATAAAAATCCGCCCTGATAGATTCATAACACCTATGGACTCACCCTGTTTGTTCTTGAATATGTTTGCACCGTTTCCCGGAGCGCCGACCGGATAATTGGCCGGTCTTACAATCCTGCTTTCTTTGTCGATAAAATTAAAAATTTCTTTTTGGTCCCAGACGTGGTTTCCCATGGTTAAGACATTGATTCCGGAGGCAAAAAGCTCATTCGCCACTTCATTGGTTAAACCGTTGCCGCCGGCGGCGTTTTCACCGTTGGCAATAATAAAATCTATTTCAAATTGTTTAACCAGTTCCGGTATATTTTCCTTTACAGCCCTCCTGCCGGCCCTGCCGACAATATCCCCGATTAGTAAGACACGCAAAAAATTTTCCTCCCGCTATCCTTGAGAATCAATTTACATTAGGGAGATCAACTGCCTGCGTGCTTATTAATCGCCTCGCATTTAAGGCATTGCCCTCCCTAGTATTGATGAATTTTCATTTTTCTGCTGGCGCCGCTTTACGCGGGGCATGGGCGTCTACTTATTGAATACCAGGACGCGGTCTTCCTCCCGGAAGGCAAATAAACTTTTCTCGCTATTGGAACCCTTCATGCTTTCAAGCATGTATTCGATTATCTCTTCTTGAAAGAACTGGTCGTCATCAAGGTTTAAGTCTGCATCTTCCGTAACCAAATTTTCACCAAGCAGCACGCGCGCCAGCTTTACTATCAAGGCAATCTCTTCGTGCACCAGTGTATCCAGATCACGCTGGACTTCTATTATATTTAACTGGTCGCAATCAAGGCGATTTATTTCAACGACCTTCGATTTTCTCCCTTCAAGAAGGTTAAAAACTTCTATGCTATCCACCGCTTGTTTCTTTATCCGGTCAAAATATTCGGGTTCGAGGACCTTTGAAGAAATAAAGGAAAATTTTAAATAATGCCCGACAGGATCAAAATTTATCGTGGCTATTTCTGGATATCGTACGAGAATAGAAATTAAAAGACCGTCGCTCCAATTTACGTTTTCTTTGCCACCTGGCCGGACAGTTAACAAAAACAATCACCCTCCCGTCTAAAACTGATCATTGGCGCCTTTTTTTATCTAGAACAATTATCATGTTCTGTCTTTATGCAATAAATCCTGCTTAAAAAACGCCCTAAAAAAAAGAAATATTTATCTAATTGATCCATAAAAAGAAAAAAACGGCCCTTTTCAGGGCCGTCCCCTGCTATTTAGCATATTCCACAACTCTTATTTCCCGTAAGATGGTTACTTTAATCTGCCCCGGATATTCAACTTCATTCTCTATCTTTTTGGCAATCCCGCGAGCAAGGTGTACCGAACCCAGGTCGTCCACTTTTTCCGGTTTAACCATGATCCGGATTTCCCTGCCTGCCTGGATAGCGTAAGATTTATCAACTCCCTCAAAGGAGTTGGCAATTTCCTCGAGCTTTTGCAGCCTCTTCAAGTAGGCTTCAAGGGTTTCCCGCCTTGCTCCCGGCCTGGCGGCCGAAATCGCGTCCGCAGCCTGGATAAGCACCGCAATGATCGTTTTTGGTTCCTCATCACCGTGATGGGCGGCAATAGCATGAACTATCTCGGGATGCTCCTGGTACTTTTTAGCCAGTTCCACACCGATTGTTACATGGGGGCCTTCTACCATATGGTCCACTGCCTTGCCTATATCGTGCAGAAGGCCGGCGCGTTTGGTCAGCTGAATATCCACCCCGAGCTCGGCAGCGATCAAACCGCCCAGGTGAGCTACTTCAACAGAGTGTTTGAGAACATTTTGACCATAACTTGTCCTGTATTTCAGCCGTCCGAGGAGGCTGACCATTTCCGGGTGCAGGCCGTGCACCCCTGTCTGGAAGGAGGCCTGTTCGCCGGCTTCCCGGACCTGAACCTCAATTTCTTTTTGAGCCCTGTCCACCATTTCCTCAATCCTGGCAGGATGGATTCGGCCGTCCACGATCAATTTTTCCAGGGCAATTCTTGCCGCCTCCCTGCGGACGGGATCAAACCCCGACAGGATGACTGCCTCCGGAGTATCGTCGATAATTAACTCAACACCCGTAAGTGTTTCAAAAGCTCTGATATTGCGTCCTTCCCGGCCGATGATCCGCCCCTTCATCTCGTCATTCGGCAGCGGAATTACGGCAACTGTGGTTTCAGCGGAATGGTCCACAGCACAGCGCTGAATAGCAAGCGAGATAATATCCCGTGCTTTTTTATCAGACTCCTCTTTGATTCTGTTTTCCATCTCGCGGATCATGACTACTTCTTCGTGCTGAATCTCTTTTTCCAGGTTGGAGAGCAACAACTGCCTTGCCTCTTCGGAGGTCATTCCGGAAACCCTTTCCAACTCGGCTATCTTCCGGTTCTGCATCTCTTTGAGTTTGTTTTTGATGTCCTCAATTTCCTGTTCCTTGCGGGTTAATGCTTCTTCTTTGCGTTCAATACCCTCTACTTTCCGGTCCATGGTTTCTTCTTTTTGGACCAGTCTTCTTTCCAGGCGCTGAAGTTCGGAACGCCGCTCCTTGTTTTCCTTTTCGACTTCGTTGCGAAGCTTTAATACTTCTTCCTTGGCTTCTAGAACAGATTCCCGCCTGGTAGCTTCAGCGAATAATACAGCTTCTTCTTTTATTTTTTTCGCTTCTGCTTCAGCAGAAGTAATTTTGGCCTCTGCAAGGTATTTTCTGATCAGGTACCCAATTGCAAAAGCAACTATAACAACAGCAACCAATACCCCTATTATCTGGGGCTCCAAGCATCTCACCTCCCAAATCCTAGAAAACACGCGTTAAAAATTACATAAAAAATACCGAGACAATACTCGGCAGAAAAAGAATCAGTTATATAACACTTCTCCTTCGTTATTTAAAAAACTTACAAATAAAACCTCCAAACAGCAAAAGGGCAGTTGTAATAACTTAACTACCTTACCTATTGGTAATAATTCCTGCTATGGCTTTATTTTAAAGGATAGTAATTACCTGTATCTGATCCAAAAGGACTTTAATATCTATACTGATTCTATTTTCTCCCAGCGTAAATTGTACTAGCTTTACAGTTATCTGTCAAGAAAAACAAAAACTACTCCTGGGGCGCAGCCGGAGCCGATCTGTTTTCACTCAAATTAAAAGTCTGGCGCAATTTCTTTTCAATTTCCAAGGCCAATTCCGGGTGTTCCTTAAGAAAATCCTTAGCGTTTTCCCGCCCCTGTCCGAGGCGTTCTTCCCCGTATGAATACCATGCCCCGCTTTTGTTGATTATGTTAAGTTCGGCCGCCATATCCACGATGATGCCTTCCCGGGATATTCCGTGCCCGTACATGATGTCAAATTCAGCCTGCTTGAAAGGAGGGGCAATTTTATTCTTCACTACTTTAACCCTCGTGCGGTTGCCAATCATATCGGAGCCCTGCTTCAAGGTTTCTATTTTGCGGACATCAAGCCGGACTGAAGCATAAAACTTCAGCGCCCTGCCGCCGGGTGTCACTTCGGGGTTGCCGAAAGTAACGCCTACTTTTTCCCTGAGCTGGTTAATAAAAATAGCCGTCGCGCGGGACTTGCTGATCACGCCGGTCAGCTTCCGCAAGGCCTGGGACATAAGCCTGGCCTGCAAGCCCACAAATGGATCGCCCATCTCGCCTTCAATTTCCGCACGCGGTACAAGAGCCGCAACCGAATCAATCACGACCACGTCGACAGCCCCGCTGCGGACCAGGGCTTCGCAGATCTCCAGCGCCTGCTCTCCCGTGTCGGGCTGGGACAGGTAGAGGTTGTCAATATCTACACCCAGATTTTTTGCATAATAGGGATCCATGGCATGTTCGGCATCTATAAAAGCGGCGATACCCCCCATTTTTTGCGCCTGAGCGATGATATGCAGGGCTACGGTGGTCTTTCCGGAAGATTCAGGGCCGAAAATTTCTACCACACGCCCGCGGGGCACACCTCCTATACCCAGGGCAATGTCCAGCGACAGGGCCCCCGTTGGAATAACCTCCACGTCGAATTTCCCCGCCACATCCCCCAGCTTCATAATCGAACCCTTGCCAAACTGGCGTTCAATCTGCACCAGGGCCCCTTCCAGGGCTTTATATTTATCGTTCAAACCAAGTCTTCCTCCTCTATATCGAAATCAACCGCCTAAATGAAGTTTGATTAAGTTCAGGGCGGCATTTGACGCTCCCCACCTGACGCTCGTCCGGTTTCCCGGGAAACGGAACTGATGGCAGGCAGCCCCGCAGTCAACCGCCAGGGCAATAAAAACCAGACCTACAGGTTTTTCCTGCGTCCCCCCGCCGGGCCCGGCAATACCCGTCACTCCAACAGCCAGAGAGCTTCCGGTTAAATCCCGCGCGCCTAAAGCCATAGCCACGGCGGTTTCACGGCTTACCGCGCCGTGCTGTTCGAGGGTCTTCCCGGGTACGCCTAAAAGCTTTTCCTTGACCATGTTGTCATAAGCCACTATGCTTCCTAAAAAATAACCGGAACTTCCCGGAATGGTGGTCAGCCTTTCGGCAATCAGACCGCCTGTACAGGACTCCGCCGTAGATACTGAAAGGCCTTTGCCGAGCAATAAAGCGCCAACCGTTTCCTCGATAATTTCTTCATCCTCGCTAAAAATAAAACCGGCCATTCTTTCCTTTACCCGCTCCGCAAGAACGGAAATCATTTCTTCCGCGGCCTGCGGGCTCTCCGACCTGGCGGTCACCCGCACGTGGACTTCACCCGGTTTGGCCAGGTAAGCCAGCCCGGGGTTGCCCTGCCCGCCCAGATCAGCCAGTTTTTCCTGTACCATGGCCTCGGCAATGCCGGTTACTTTGATAATTTTGCTGCGCACTAGCATCCCCTGGACGTCCAGAGCTGCAAGAAAGGGCTCCACGAATTCCTTAAACATCGCTTTGAGCTCTCCCGGCGGCCCCGGAAGCAGGAAAATATAACGCTTGTCCTTTTCGATCAGAACCCCGGGAGCGCTGCCGCGCGGATTAGGCAGGATCCTGGAGCCTGACGGAAAATAGGACTGCTTATCCATAACTTCAGGCAGCTTGAGGCTTCTGTTGCGGTAAAGATTTTTTAACCAGGAAAGGGTAGCCTGATCCTGTACCATAGGAAGGCCCAGGACTCCTGCAGCGGTTTCCTTGGTCAGATCGTCCGTTGTTGAGCCCAGCCCGCCGGTCACAATAACCAGGTCCGAACGCGACACAGCCCGGGCGAGCGAATCAGCCAGCCGGTCCCAGTGATCCCCTACGGTGGTATGCAGGGATGCGTCTATGCCAAGGGCCGCCAGACGCTGCCCCAGGTACTGGGCATGTGTATTTAATATCTCGCCCCGCAACAGTTCCGTTCCGGTGAAAATCAACTCAGCCTGCATTTTAATCTTTTTCCTTAAATGGTAATTCTTTCACTTATTTTAAAACGAGAGTATAAAATATGTCAAGAACCATTAATTTTCTAACTGCGGATCGGACGGGGAAAATAGTGGGGAAGAGACAAAAAATCAACAGTACATTCTCTGACCGGGCGCAGGTATACCCGAAAGGGTCTCACGCAGCTTGTCGCCGCTGATCCTCTCCTGATCCAGAAGCACTTCAGCTATACGGTACAAGGCAGCCCGGAGGCTGATCAGGCAGCTTCTTACACGCGCCTCCTGTGCGCTGAGAATTTCTGAAAGAACGCGGTAATGAAGCCCGCCGGGCAAATGCTCGGAGCTGACTACACCCAGCCTGGACATGCCGCTGTCGACTATCTTCTCAGCCAGCCGCATAGCCTGCTGGTAATCATTTACGGCGCCGGTGCTCTTGTTGCCCAGAACCTGTTCTTCGGCCACTGCCCCGGCTAGCATGATCGCAATCTGATCCTCCAGGTAATTCCTGGTGAACATATATGTATCGTCCTCGGGGCTCTGGCGCATATAACCCAGCGCCTGGCCGCGCGGAGCTACAGTCAGTGCAGAAACCGAACCGGGTTTTACAATCTCGCTCATCAAGGCATGGCCGGTTTCGTGGATGGCCACCCTCTCCAGTTCAGCCCTTATCGGCCGCCGCTCGAGACGGTCCCCGAGCAGTACCTTATCGACAGCCTCCTGGAAATGACGCTGCTCGATTATTTTGGAATTGCCCCTCATTGCCAGGATGGCCGCCTCATTGGCCAGGCTCTCCAGGTGAGCGCCGCTGAAGCCGAAAGTATCCCGGGCGAGCGCTTCCAAAGAAACATCCTCCGCAAGCGGTTTGTTGCGTGTATGCAGCTTGATTATTTCCAGCCTTCCCTCTTTGTCCGGAAGGTCAACCCTGACCTGCCTGTCAAACCTTCCCGGCCGTAGCAGAGCGGGGTCGAGCATATCTATACGGTTTGTCGCGGCCATCACAAGCAACCGCACATTCTCGTCAACCCTGAGCCCATCCATCTCAACAAGAAGCTGATTCAGAGTCTGGTCATATTCAAGGTGGCTGGTGGTGCGGCCCCGCAGGCCGCCAAGTATTTCTATCTCATCAATAAAAATAAGCGCGTTGCTTTTTCCCTGCTTCAAAGCCTTTTCCCTGGCTGACTGAAAGAGGCGGCGCACTCTCTGGGCTCCGACTCCCGCGTACATTTCTATAAATTCACTGCCGCTTGCCGCGACAAAGACGGCGTCGGTATAGTTTGCCGCTGCTTTGGCAAGCATCGTTTTCCCCGTTCCCGGAGGCCCGGTGAGCAGAAGACCCTTTAACGGGCGGATGCCCAGTTCTTTTATTGCGCTTATATTTCTGATAAAATCCAAAGCCTCGCTGAGTTCCTGGATGGCGGTAGCCTGTCCGCCCACATCTCCAAACGAAATCTGCTGGTTGACGGGCACTTGATGTTCGCTGAAACTTTTATTCAGCAAACCCCGCGTGGTGGCAAAATAATATGCCCCGGCGCCGGCGGCAGCCAAAAAAATGAGCGGTGTTGCGTCGTATCCGATAACAAATAGGAAAATCAGGACAGCCAAAACCACACCGAGACAAATTTCCTTGATCACGAAAGAAACCTTCCTTTCCGGCGAAATAACTCGAATGGCATTCTAGATTATAATAACATAAACAGGGAAAGGTTTGATCAGGAAATTACAGGCAAACTAGCAAGCAGGGCAAGCAGGGCAAGCAGGGACGGTTCTTGCTTGCTAACTACTTAAAATCCTACTCACCCAGGACTCACTGATACCGCCAAAAAGTTCACCAATCTGCTTTAATGTTAGAGATGAATTTTTTCTTATCGTTTTTATCAACTCGTCTCTCGCTTTTATGTTTTTCAATAAATCTGCATATAAAATACCGTCTTCTTCTATTATCTCCATTAATCTTTTTTGTGCTTGTTCTATCGTACATATATAATTACTATTTTTTTCATCAATCTCATCCTCTAAATCCATAAAATTAAATGCTGTGCTTTCTTGCTCCGTAACAAATTCCATATATCTCTTTATTGCTTTTTCTTTTCTTTCTGAAATACATCCAAGTATTTTGCCAGTATTTATTAACCCTTGCACATCTTTTTCCTTCCCCAGATAAATATTGTAACTACTCCACTTGTAATCTGAGGGAGTTTTAACCAATCTTGCCTTTGTAGGGTTATTATGGATGTACTTACTGACCTCTAAAAGATAACCATCATTGTCAATCAACTCACTTTTAAATCTATCCTGAAATAAATGACCGCATCTCCGATATTTTTTGTTAAAGTAATATACATAGCTAATATTTATGCTTTTGATTATTTTTGATATGTCGTTTCCGTTATCATCTATTATTAGATGGACATGGTTATCCATTAGACAGTATGCATATATGGTAAAGTTATATTTTTCTTTTATTTTTTTCAGGGTATCTAAGAACTTCGTTTTGTCATCAGAGCTATTAAAAAGGTTTTTCCTTTCGTTGCCTCGCTGGATTATATGGTAGGTTGAGAACTCTCCTTTTTTCCTTGCATGTCTTGGCATTTTATGTCGAGTAGACGCTCGACCTT
>DOTD01000027.1 GCA_003513005.1 Desulfotomaculum sp. | reverse complement strand
ACAATCGTTCGCCAGTTTCATACATAATCTTAAATTTTTAAGGTATATGGCAGTAATTTCCAAAGGATTCTTTAAACAGATATCCAAATTATTACTATGAATAATTATTTTATGTAAAAATTCCGGGAGGTAAATAGCGATTAAAGCAGATGGCGTTTTTGAAGGCGGCGGAGTTAAGGGAATTGGCCTGATCGGCGCGGTTGCCGGGATGGAAGAGGCAGGCTATGTATTTGAGAATATGGCGGGTACTTCGGCGGGGGCGATTGTTGCCGCATTGCTTGCAGTAGATTATAAGGCCGAAGAAATAAAAAGTGAACTACTGAAATTGGATTACACAAAATTCAAGGATGAAGGATTTCTGGACAAGTTCGGCGTTATCGGAAAAGGCTTGAGTACAATTTTTGAATATGGAATATATGAGGGCAATTACTTTGAATCCTGGCTTGGCGACTTGCTGGAAGCCAAGGGTAAGACTACCTTTGGCCAGATAAGAACCGATTACACAGAAGAAAAATATATGTACAGGCTGCAGGTAATTGCAACGGATATAACTGACCACAGGCTGCTTATCCTTCCGCAGGACCTTAAGGATTTTGGCCTTGATCCTGACCAATTCAGCATTACCAAAGCTGTGCGAATGAGTATGAGCATTCCTTTGTTTTTTGAGCCCGTAAAGCTTGAGGATCGCAGCGGGAAGGTACATATCATTGTAGATGGCGGGGTGTTAAGCAACTATCCAATCTGGCTTATGGACGACGGCACCAGTTCACCGCCATGGCCGACATTTGGTTTTAAGCTGATGGAGCCGAATACGAGGGAAATTAAAAAAGGCGATCCTAAAAATATCATACATAACCCTCTAAGTTATTTGCTTGCTCTCGTCGGCACGATGAGCGGCGCACATGATAATTTTTATATCTCCAAGTCAAAGGGAGATTATAGCAGGACAATAGGAATTCCCACGGCAATTAATATTGACGGTATAGAAAAGGAAATAAAAACAACTTATTTTGACATTACCCGGGAAGAAAGCCTGAAACTATATGATAACGGTAAAAAAACAGCTGAGGAATTCCTTAAGACTTGGGATTTTGAAGAGTGGAAGAAAAAGTACAGGCAGTAGCAATCACATAGCCTATAGAAGGAGGCTTCTGGTATGAAACCGGATGAATTTATAGCTGCCCTTTTACCCGGTGTTCAAAACCTTCAAATAAAGACCGGGCTTTTTTCAAGTCTTACCTTAGCGCAGGCGGCGCTGGAAACAGGATGGGGCAAGTTTATTCCGGCAGACAAAGATACCGGCAAAGTAAGCAACAACCTTTTTGGCATTAAGGGGACAGGGCCGGCCGGATCAGTAACCTGCGGGACGGAGGAAGAAAATCCTGACGGCAGCAGGATTAAAATCCTTGCGCAATTCAGGGCTTATTATAATTATGAAGAATGCCTGTCCGACCGTTATCAAGTATTAACACAATCGCGCTATGACCGTGTAAGAGAGGCTCATACAGCAGAAGAAGCCGCAAAGATGCTTTATGCATGCGGGTATGCAACCGACAGCGGTTATCCGGAAAAACTAATTGGGATCATAAATCAATACAACCTGAAAAAATTCGATCAGGAAGTTAAAAAAACAGCCGAACAATGGCAGATAGACATAGTTAAAAAAGCGAAGGAAGCGGGGCTGATCAGTGAGGATCATGATCCGCTGGAATCGGTTTCATTCTGGATGCTGTGTTCTGTTGCCTTAAAAGCTATGGGTAAATAAGATTTATTTGATTAGCTTCAGGCAACGATCCGGGAATTCAGATTATCATGTTCAGTGGGAAGTCAGCAAGGATACCTGGGATAAGATAAGCAAAGAACCGGAACTTATAGATATTCGTTTACCCCAGGATAAAATGTATTTTGGAAAATAAAAGATACGGAAGTATTAGAATTAACATATTCATCAGGCAGAAAACCGGAAAGGATATGGATGACGTATAGGGGATTACTGTTGCTTCCTGCTCTTTGATTTGATCAGCGCCCGTGCATTTCTTATCCCGCCTACATCTGCAAACATCGTATTTATTTTCTCTTTTTCGATTTGTTTAAAATTTAGGTCCTCGTACTTTGCCTCTTTTTTAAGTTTCTGATAACTTAAAAGACGTCCTTCTGTAATCAGGCCGTCCTCGACAGCTTTTCTTACGGCGCAATTTGGCTCGTTAATATGTTGGCAGTTACTGAATTTGCATTTCCTGGCAAGCTCATTAATATCCGCAAAGGTTTTTGTAAAATTTGCACTTTCAATTCCAAGTTCACGCATACCCGGCGTATCTATAACAGCTCCCCCGGCGGGAATGATCATCAATTCCCTCCTTGTTGTCGCATGCCTGCCTTTGTCGTCCTTCCCCGTTTCTTTTGTTTCGATAAGTTCACGGCCAATCAGCTGGTTGATCAAGGTTGATTTTCCGACACCCGACGAGCCTATAAAAGCAACTGTTTTACCGGGCGCCAGATATTTTATTATTGGTTTATACCCGTCAGCAACTATGCTCGACGTAGTAACTATGTCAACACCGGCCGCAATCACCTGAATTTCTGAAAGCTTTAATGCTATTTCCCCGCACAAATCCGATTTTGTAAGGACAATCACAGGAGTGGCTCCGCTATCCCAGGTGATTGACAGATAACGCTCAAGCCGCCGCAAATTAAAGTCTTTATTTAATGACATGCAAATAAAAACAATGTCTATATTTGCGGCTACAGTCTGAACATCATTTGCCGTCCCTGCAGCTCTTCTAATGAATACACTTTTTCGTGCCAGCACATGATGGATTATAGCATTGCCGGACAGGTTATTAACCCTGTCAAGCATGACAAAGTCCCCTACAGCAGGATAATCGGAAAGAGCAGCAGCTAAATGGCGGAATTTTCCGGATATTTCAGCCGCCATTTCCGAGTTTTCGGTGGCAACCCTGTATAAACCTTTATACTGCGCAATCACTCTGCCCGGGAAAAGCTCTTTATATTGTACGGACTCCTGAATAATCTCTTCAGAAAAACCTAAACTAAGCAGTCTGTCATTCATAATTGATACTTCGTCCCCTTGTCACTACCCTATGGTTTTTTCCAGGTAAGCGCTGCTTCCGAACCGTCCTTTAAGAATGCGCTCAGCGTCATCATGCCGCCCTCCAGTTTCACATGCCTGACTACCTGTGTTCCCACCCAGTTTGGCAAAAAACTTACTTCAGGACGCACAATCAGATCATTGTCAACTATCTCGTATTTCCCGGAATAAAAAACAACATTTGCGGCATCGATTTTTTCAGCGTCCGTCAGGCGGTTATCCGATGCGGATTTGGGCCTGTTGCCCGGCGTCAGGCATACATTGGAGTAACCTTCGGGACTGATAATGTAATAACCCACCGGTTCACTGCCCATTGGCAAGAATACGCCCCCGTCAGGCCTGCGTACCTCATATGAAACCAGCTTCCATGCGCCAATCAGCGAACTAGCATCTATTGCTGCTTTACTCATTACTCATTACTCATTACTCATTGCCCCTTCCTTAAATGTACAAAATATAACATTCTCTCAGGTTTTAATAATTTTGTTGGCAAACTAAATTATACCCGCAGAATAAGCCTTGATCAATCAATAACCCCAACTGTGTAACATTCAGGGCACAAAAAAGCCCTGTGGCCAGGGCGCTTTGTAAATTGTTAAGTTACGGATCTGGTAACTATCCTGAAAATAATCTTGCATTAGGGAGGTCAACTGCCTACGTGCTCATGTTCGCCTCTTATACTTGTACGAACTCGTTTACCCTCGGGCTCGGTCAAAACTCGGCGCTTATGCGCCTCAAACAATTCCCTCGCTTATCCTCGAGTTCACTCGTTCTTTGAATTAAGGCTCAAAATCGCACTTAAGGCATTGTCCTCCCTTTTTCGATGAATTTTCTATCCTTGTAGCTGGCATCGCTTCAGTGACATGGATGTCTATTCATTAAATTTCACCCTCCGCTCTCCGGTTAAATACCCAGAACCGGCTCCCTATAAAGTTCACTATAATAGCAGCCCCTGTCGCTATGCATTTGCTGGGCCACAGATCAAGGTGATTCAGATCGTGTAAAACAGCCAGCACGCCAAAGGATGTCAACAAGGAAAACCCGTTCACGATAACGAAGTTTGCCGCTTCCACGAAATTTGCTTTGCGTTCAACCCGGAATGTCCACTTCCTGTTAAGGAAGAAGCTGTTTGCAACACCAGCCGAGTAGGAAAGCGCTTGTGCAGCAAGGTACGGCGCCCCGGTTAAAGTTAAAAGAAAAAAGACGGTAAAGTCGACTGCCGTATTACCCATGCCCACAGTGCAAAAACGAAGGAATTGCGCAGTTGTCTGTATGTTTTTACTCACTGAGAATCACCCCATTACGCTTTGCAGCTTCAAGTTCCTGCTTGTTCCTGAGTACATATAACAGGCGGTTTTTGGTTTCATCGTAAATTCTGCCCACATATTCCCCAAGCACGCCTAACACAATCAGAACAACACCGTCCAGCAAGAACAGGCAGGCCATAAGCGGCTGCCACCAGGAAACGGCGCTGTATGAAAATAATATTTGAGCAAGAGAAAAAATCAGGTAAATGAAACTGGCCGCAACCACAGCAAGCCCAAAAGAAGCTGCCCATTTCAACGGTTTATAGGAAAAAGACGCAACTCCGTCTATTGAAAAGCGAAACATTTTTTTAAAGAATATTTAGTTTCCCCGGCATACCTTTCTTCCCTGGTGTATTCAACAGCTGTGCTGCGGAAGCCTACCCAACTGACAAGGCCGCGGACAAAGCGGTTCTTTTCCCTTATACATTGCATAGCATCGCAGACTTTCCTGTCGATGAGACGGAAATCCCCGGTATCAAGCGGGATATTTACGCCTTCCGTCAAGGACCGGAGTATGCGGTAGAATAAGGATGCGGTTGTTCTTTTAAAGAAAGTCTCCCCCATCCGCTTGGAACGCTTCGCATAGACAACCTCGTATCCCTGCCGCCATTGATCAATCATTTGCGGAATTACTTCCGGCGGATCCTGCAAGTCGGCGTCGATAATTATGACGGCGTCTCCGCGTGCATAGTCCATACCCGCGGTAATTGCAATTTGATGTCCGAAATTTCTTGAGAAATCCAGAAGCTTTACACTTGAGTCCGATGCTGAAAAACCTTTGATAATTTCCGCAGTTTTGTCCCGGCTCCCGTCGTTTACAAACAGCAACTCGTACGGTTCATTTAAAGTTTTCATGACCTGTTTCAACCGGCGGTAGGTCTCGTTTATAACGGCTTCTTCGTTATAAACCGGAATTATTACGCTGTAACGAACGTTGTCGTTCATTTAATCTCATCCCCGTACATTTTTCATTGATTTAGATTAATTTTATATAAAGCCATACCGTTTCTCATCCCCGCAGGGCCACCGCTGTCAGAAGAAGCCGACTGCCACTCTTCTTCGGGAATCTCCGTGCTGTTTTTACGTATCCAATCCAGTACTTCGCTGCTGCCGCCCCCTCTTCCGTCAAAACCGGAACCGGAAGAAATTAAGAAATACTTTACTTTCTTGTCTGCTACTGCCTGCTTTAGTTTCTCCACAGTAAAAACCGGATCCGATCCGCTAAAGCCACCCATGGGTATGACTGCTTTTCCTGTTTGAATGATGTAGGCTTCTGCCGTAGATGCGTCGGTTGTTGCAAACAGGCAGGTTTCCCCGGTATTATTTTTTGTTAAATAATCCACTAATTTAGTATTTATTCCTGAGTTCCCCCCATCCCTTACATTCTGTCTTTGCCCGATCCTTTGCTGACCAGGGCCGGCCTGAGGCAACATACTGTTATCGCCGTACAAGATGGGAGTAGCCGACCAGAACAATGGCGCAACAAGCAAGACCAGCATACCGGCTATTGCAGCTGTGAAAGCCAGTTTCTGTTTCTTCCTGGCTAAAAGCAGGATAAGTAATAAGACGATTCCCGCGGCGCCGATTCCAATTGACCATCCCGTACCAATTTGCTTTAGATAAGGCTGCAGCACATAGAGTTCAAAAGCCAAGGTTGCTATAAAGCCCGCCGGCAGAAGCCACTTTTTCCAGCCGTCCTGCTCGCTGTATTGTTTCCAGAGTTCGACCCAGCCTGCTCCTGCAAGAACCGCAATTGGCGGAGCGAGCATGATCAGGTAGTATTGATGGAAGAACCCTGCTATGCTGAAAAAGGCCATCACCGGGAGCAGCCAGGCTAACCAGAACAAGGTTTCATTCTGCTTTGCAGTGAGAGGCTTTCTCCTGCGTATTCCTGCAAGCAAACCGATGCAGCCAAACGCTGCAAACGGCAGCAGCCAGCTGTTTTGTCCGGAAAGTTCTGATTGGAACAAACGGAGCGGGCCGGCCTGGCCGGTGCCAAACATACCGCCGCCACCCCGTCCCTGCGGGCCGCCTCCGCCACCGGGCATAGATCCGGACCTGTTGCTGCCGTCCGGTTGGAAACCTTCAGGCATACCATTTCCTCCCGGAGGCGCCGGCTGCCGGCCGGTTGAATTGTTTCCACCCGGCGGTATGAACGGCCGGTTATAACTATTATTTGTATTCTGAGTCATTTGCCGCAGGTCAGACACATATCCGTCCCGCTGGATTTGCTGAGGATTTCTGTCTGCACCGGCGTCTTGCCCCCTTGCCCCCTTGCGCCCATTCCTTCGAGTCGCTGTATGCCGTTATATCCAAGGGCAAGTTCCAGGACGGAGTTCGTTTTACTGCCGCCTATGTACGGCCGGTTTTCCTGCGGAGTTGTATCAACGATGATCGCCCAGGATAGGGAAACTCCAAGCAAAATAACCGTTGCTGCGGCAAGGGTAACCAGCTTCTTCTTCCAGCCGCACTTGAAAGCTAAAATGCAGACCAGGTAAAAAGCAGGCAGGACCATATACGCCTGAAGCATCTTTATATTAAAAGCTACCCCGATCATTGCAAAGGCGCCCAACAACCAGGGCAGCTTTTGATTTCGGATTCCCTTTAGCAGCATCCATGTCGCAAGGAGCAGGGCAAACACCAATAAACCGTCGATGTTATTGGTCCGGCTTACCGCCACGGCAACCGGGGAACAGGCCATAACCAGGCTTGACAGACGGGCGGCTGTTTTGCCGAAAGTCGGCTTGACAAGAAAATAGATCAGCAAAACTGACCCTACTGCAGCTAACGCCTGCGGCAAGATTACGCTCCACCCATGAACGCCGAAAACATAGGCGAACGCCGTCTGGATCCAGAATGCCACCGGCGGTTTGTCAATCGTTACAAATCCGCCGGGATCCAGAGTTCCATAGAAGAAATTGTGAAAGTTCTGCAGCATACTGGTAACCGCCGCGGTATAATAGGCATTTGCGGTAGTGTCATTCCAGATGTTGAAAATATTTAAAAATGCAGACAGCGCAGCAATGACTGCCAGAATATAATCTATCCGGAAATTTAGTTTAATTGATTTCATTTTTATCCCCCTTTGGCCAACCATTAACCAGCCTTTTTCCTTTCTTAGAATAACCATTCCGGCTGAATTTCCCCTTAAAGGATACTGAACATTGCTTGAGTTGTTGCTGAATACTTACTGAAAATTTCCCCTTAAAAAAAATTCCCCATGAGGGGAACTTAAAACTTACTGATAAAATTGTTCATTTTTATAGATGATGTGCATCAGGGAGGTCAACTGCCTTCGTGCTCATGTTCGCCTACGGCATGGATGTCTACTCATAGCTCAGCGCTTCTGCAGGGTTTAACCTGGATGCCCTGCGCGCCGGGTAATAGCCGAAGAACACTCCGACAAAAAGAGCAAAGGCTACAGAAAGTACAATCGCCTGAATGGAAATTGTCGTAGACCAGTTCGCAAAATAGGAGAAGATCTTTGCTCCTGCGACACCGAAAACAATTCCAAATAAAGATCCGGCTATGCTAAGGATCCGTAACAAAATAA
>DOTD01000026.1 GCA_003513005.1 Desulfotomaculum sp. | reverse complement strand
GAATAGTTCTATTTGTAAGTGGTCTTTGTTTTCCCGGAACATCCGAATCCTCCTGGATTGCGTTTTGTTAGTTTATCGTCAGATATCTCTTGATCTCTATATTATACTTCGATATTTACCCTTGTTTCTCCTGCTGCCTCAAGAACTAATTTCTGTTATTCTATGGGGTTTTTGCAGTGGGATCATATATAACTTAAAATATTTTCTTCAACAGTTTTAAATTTCCTTTGGATATAATGTCGAATTGTGTCGGTGTTAAATATTTTTCTACAGCTATTTAACCTAACCGCGAACGTACCAGGAAAAAATACAACAAAAGAACCGCGGAAAGCACGTACATCAGCGCGCTGACGCGCTTTGACTTTCCGCTCAGTAAATTTACAATAGAATAAGAAATGAATCCTAAAGCCAGCCCGTCGCCGATCGAATACGAGAACGGGATGCCGACCAGTACAAGAAACGCGGGGATCGACTCGCTGAACTCGCCCCACTCGATCCTGGCGGCGTTTCTCATCATCATTGCTCCTACCATCACCAGCGCCGGAGCGGTAATAACGCCGTAGCTGCCGATCATGGCGACTAACGGGCTGAAGAAAAGAGTGAGAATGAACAGGATTGCAACAATGATGCTTGTCAAGCCTGTTCTGCCGCCCGCCTCCACTCCAGCCGCACTTTCAATATAGCTGGTCACTGTGCTCGTGCCCAGCAGAGATCCAATAACGGTTCCCGTCTGATCGGCCAGCATGGCCTGACGCAACCTGGGGAGCTTGTTGTCCTTGATCAACCCGGCCTGCTCGCCCACGCCTACCAGGGTACCGATTGTGTCAAAAACATCCATGAAAAGAAAAACAATAATAAACGGCCACATGGCAATAGATAATGCGTGGACCAGGTCCATCTTTAAAAACGTCGGCCCGAGCGACTGCGGGGCTGAAATGATACCATGCGCCAAACTAAACCTTGTCATAAGCATTGAGTTGGCGACTAACTTGGAACCGCTGATCGCCGGTATAATAGGCAGCGCCAGTTTCATGACAATCGCCAGGATAGTAGCCCCTACAATCCCCCAGAGAATAGCGCCCTTTACCCGTCGTGCAAATAAAATCGCAGAAAGAAAGAGGCCAAAGAAAAAAATTATCAGATCGGGTGAGGCGAAATGAGCATTAAGAACAACTCCGGAACTCGGGGACTTGATGATCAGACCCGCATCCTGCAGGCCGATCAAGGCGATAAAGATCCCGATGCCGGCCGCAATGGCGTTTTTCATGCTTGGGCTGATGCCGTTAAAAATCTGTTCCCGAATACCGAGCAGGTAAACCACGAAAAAAAGCACGCCGGAGATAAATACGACACCTAGCGCCACCTGCCAGCTATTGGCAAACCCGGCGGCGGCCGCTGCAGGCATGACCGAAAAGACAAAAAAGAAATTTTCGCCCATCCCGGGTGCCAAAGCAATCGGGTATCTAGCATACAAACCCATGACAAGGCAGGCCAGGGCTGACGAAAGGCATGTCGCAGTTGTCAGGGCGCCGAAATCCATTCCTGTCTTGAAGCCGAACATGGACCCCGAGAGGGCGGCCGGTTGGACAAAAATGATATAGGCCATGGTAAGGAAGGTAGTGAGGCCGGCCAGAATTTCCGTCCTAAAGGTTGTCCTGTTTTCTGACAATCGAAAAAACTTTTCCAATGCGGGTTCCTCCTTTCGTTTTTGACGGGATCAAGCGTAGATTTTTCTGGATTACAGTTAGGATTGGGGTGAGATTTAAACGGTAGTTATTTTTTAGACAGGCTGAATAAGGATCCTCTACCTGTATAGATGATATTTAAAATTTACTACGTTTTTACTGAAACTCCTCCTGTTTTTGCTTAAACAGCATAAATTTTCATCAAAAACGAATAATCAGGCAAAAAAAATTGCCCTTTTGACAGGGCATTTCGTCTTCTTTATTGAAAAAGCCTATTGTCTTTAACAACCTGCTGCTTTTTTTGCTGAAATAAGCTGGCGTCCGCTTACACCGTGAAGCTTAATATTGTTGAAGCCGGCCTCAGTAAGCCACTGCGAATACTGCTCCAGGGTCCAGGTTCCGCCGTTTTCGGTCTGAACCAGCATATTTACCGCAAATACAGCCGCTTTTGGGCCAGTTCCCCGGATGAAATCAACGATAATAATTTTCCCGGTGGGCGCCAGGCAGGCATGCGCCCTTTTAAACAATTCCCTGTTTTCCTGTTCCCCGACAATATGGCAGATGTTGCCCAGAAAAGCAAGATCGAAATGTCCGGGTGGCAGGCTTTCGGTAAAATCTCCCGCAATCATTTCAATATTACGTTCTTCAGTCTTGAGGCGCATATGCTCAACCACGTTGGGAAGGTCAAATACGGTCACACTGGCGCCGAGTGAGTCAAAGGCCTTCGCATAGGTAAGGGGCCCTCCTCCGATGTCGAGCACCTTTTTACCGCTGTCCAGGGAACCGATGCAAAAATCCGCTATCCCCCGGGCGCTTTTACTTGCGTTAAAGTCCATATGTTCCATAAAAGTCTTGGTCTGCTCCTTGCTTTTTTCGCTGACGACGGGTTTCCCCGAAGCGATTACTTCATCCAGGCGAATCCAGTTTTTCAGCATGTTATGCCTGTGCAGAAAGAAAAGACCTATATAACTTGGATCATCCGTATCGAAAAACATCTTTTTTGCTTCAGCGCTCAGTCCATACCTCTTTCCGTCTGTAGCAAGGTAGCCCAAAGCCGCCAGCGCTTCGCAAACAGTCCAGATTGAACGGGAATCCGCCTGCAGTATAGCGGCAAGTTCTTCCGGGGACATGGACTTGTCTTCCAGGGCGCTGATAATTCCGGCCTTTACTGACGCGACAAGGATTATAAGTTCCTGTGTCATGTTGAAAGCATCAGGGGGGAGCATTTGATCCATTTCCTTTCCTGGTATTTATTCTTGAACGATATTTTCCTATAAATGATCCGGGATAAACAAAACTCAAAACAACCGGTTTAAAGATTTGCCCTGCCCGTTAAAATTGGGCTTTTGGGATCATGTCCCGCAAAGTTTGTTTCAACAGCCTGTCTGCTCTGGTTTGCATAACAGTACGTGCAATTATGCAGGCAGGTGTTGTATACTCCTATATCTACGCTCTGGGCACACAGGCATTCTTTTCGCTGGTTTCTGTCTTTGCTGAATTTAAATGCCGATCCCGAAAGATTGTTAATTAACTCTCCGTTAATGCAGGAGTTTGGTTCGATGCCGAATTGCTGCGGATCAAAAAATTCCGCGCAGGAGGCCAGCTGGATTTTGTAGTGGTCGGCAATTTGTTTTATTGCTGTCAGGGTCTTTTTTAACAACTCCCGGTTGTTTTCGTTATTCAAGTCAACAGTTCTGATACCGTGCAGGTTGTTTAACAGGGTTAATTTCCTTTTAGTTTTTTTATAGAAGTCCAGTATGCTGAAAACACATTTGCCGGTGTGATCTTTCAAATTCCCGGCTAGATAATCAAAGTTCCTCATCTGGAAATCAACGTCTGTCAAATCGGAGATAATCACGGGGTCGTAGCGCCAGATCACCCTGTCCCTGCCCAGCACAAGGCTCAATTCCCGGAAAGTGTCAAGGATTTTATTTATTGGCGGCAGATTGGGCTCATACAAAGCAGGATAATTATTGACTGTAAAATGAAAGTAGTACTTATAGCCCAATCTGTCAAGCAATTCTAGGTGGTCCATCAAAGGCCCGGGGTTTTTGGTAAAGAATACTATCATGCAGACATCCTGAGGAAGTATACTGATCGTCTTTTTGTTTCCGGTAAAGGGGTTTTTAATTGTGACATATCCTTCTTTAATCCTGCTGATCAGCCAGTTGCTGTAAAAGGCCGGTATGTCTGTTCTTCTGCTTGCGCTGATGATCATGTTGGCGCCTTTCATGTGCTTTAAAATTAGAAATCCCGGATGGCAAAATGTCCGGGGCTTTTTCAAAATAAGGAGGTTAAGTAAGATATAACAATAATATTATAAAGCTTTTCAGGAAAATTTTCAATCCCTCTGGCCGGATTTCCTTGCAGTTACCAGGACTTTAACGTTTGTCTTTACCAAATTCGACATGTTAAAGTCTACCAGGGGGTATTTTTGTTAGGAAAAGAAAAATGCCCATTGCCGTTACTATTCACAGCCCAAAA
>DOTD01000025.1 GCA_003513005.1 Desulfotomaculum sp. | reverse complement strand
TATAAGATAGACGTTGGCAGAGACATGATAGGATTGGCTGGAGTAGAGCAGGCTTTTCTTGAGGTAATGAAACTTGGCTTAAAGGGCGATCAAGCTGCTGAGAAACTATTGGAAATAGTCGGGAGAACAAACTTTATCCCTGAAAGTGCGGAAAGGGAATACAAGTGGGCTCTATATTTGGCATATAGAAACTATATAGCTGATCCATCTGCAGGGAAAAAGGCCATGGAATATGAACAGAAACCAGCATGTTGAGACACCTGATAATAACCTCTTCTGTTTTGGTAAAACAGAATTCATTTGTTAGTAGTATACTCGCACATAGAAATTATATTCCGGAATGCGTTGAACTGGAGTATAAAAGAGCCTTGCTTGCGAATATAAAAAATATATTGCGAAATCCAAATCATAATAAGGCATATAATGCCGTAGGGGGTTTTAAAAATGAGTAAAGAAAAAAAGAAAGGTTTGTTTGACTTTTTAAAGAAACCAAAATCGGGATGTTGTGACATGGAAATAATCGAGATAGGCAAAGAGAAAAAAGTTAAAAAGAGGTGCTGCGATTTCGAGATTATTCCTAATGATGTAAAGGAAGAAAGCAAAAAATAAATCTTTTATTTAATTAATAAAACTGTAACTATTCAGTAAACTAGCTCTTTATAAGGTCATGATAACCCCGGTTTTATTTTTAAGTTCCCGGTATTCCTCGTTAAATCCTCTTTTGGCGCCGCTGCCAAAGGTAATATTGTAGGTGAACAACAAGCTGTCATAGGTGATTTTACCTTCAAAGGGAAGCAGGGCCGTTTTTGCATATCGAGGCAAAGCAAACGAGGGAAATATATCCGCGATGGGGCTGGCGAGTCCGACTACGCCGTAGAGGCCGCCTTGGCCGATGAAAACAGTGTATTTTTTTAAGTGTTTGTAGATCAGAAAATCGCCAAAAATCCTTCTTCGCCAACTCGCTACCAGGGCCAGTTCCCGCTCGGTGAAACAAAACGGGTTTTCGGAGAGGACGCGATTGATGACCTCATTGCTTTCCCGAAAGTTTATCCCGTACCAGCATAATAGCGGCGGGATTGACCTCCGCGGCGCCCGACGCTTGAGGAAGTCCGGGAACCACCTGGTATTTGTCATTCGTGTAATCGATCAGTTTAAAGAATAGGTCATAAAACAGGGTCACCTGATCCTTAAGTCAGTTCCGTCACTTAAGCATCTCCTTATCTGGGTAAATTGGTGCCCAAGAATTACTATAACAAAAAATTGACCCAGGGCAGGATCAAAAAGCGGGAATTGTTAACCACCAGGTGCAGGTTTTGCATTCGGCGCTTTGCGCTCCAGCCGATAAAGTCATCTCTTTTGCGCCACACACCAGGCGGCAGCGGAAAAGCCAATGGCGGCCAGGTATCCGGCGGAAGAGATAACCATGTACCGGATTTGGGCGCCCGGCAAAGGAGCGTAGCCGAGGTAGTGATAGCGGTCGATGAGTTCGTTCCGGAAGCAGGAATCTTTTTTGGCGACAACGCGCTTTAGCTCCAGGGGCGCCCACGCCGCAAGCGGCCCGGCGATCTTCTCCTTGGGTTCCCCCTGCTCCGTCCGGCGGGAATATTTGCGCCCGTTGGCATTTCCGTTTCTGGGCTTGGGCAAGGTGATCAGGCCCAGGCGGTACAGCTGGAAGCGAGCAGCACCCGGCAGCTCATGTCTTTAAGGCCGCCGTCCGGCTTAAACCAGGACCAGGCCCGACAGACCTCGCTGGAGATTCGCTCCCGGGTGGCCGTGGGATCAGAGGCGATAATCTGTCGGATCAGCTCAATGTCGCCAAGGTTCAGTGACCGGCCGCAAATGGTGAGCGGGAAGTCAGCCAGGACGGTCCCTCCCTTTGGCCATGCCGTACTCTTTGATGATCCCGTCCGGGATGTTCCAGGGCAGGAAATTCTCCAAATCCGGCGGGGGACCGCCAGATTTGGCGCAGGCGTCGAGGTAATACCGGAGATAGGCCAGGGCGTTTAGGTTATGTTTTTCCGCCGTCTGCAGAATAGACATGGAGGAGGCCAGCAGTTTGCCGCTCCACATCATAAGTGGGCGCCGTAGTGGTTCTTGCGTCCTAATGCGCCCGGTCTTAAGGCTCGCTCCGCAATATTGTTGTCCATCGGCACTAAGGGATTGTCCACAAAGACGGTCAGGCCGTCCCAGTGTTTTAGAGCGCTTAAAAGCACTTTCTCCTTTTGCCAGTGCAGGCCGGGATTGGTAAGCTCTAGGCGGATCGATTGCAGCATCGCGAAAAGGGCGCTTTCCAGGGCGTCTTGGGCAGCCTTGAAAAGTTCGGGCTGATCCAGTACAGCCAGCCGTTCATTGTTAAGGCGATAGATCTCGGCGATCCTGGCCGCCCAGGGCTTTAAGGCGGTTAGGGATTTGCCGGCCTCGACGAAATCCCGGCGGAAGTGAGCCCAACAGAGCGTCCTGGTCAGTCCCTCGATCAAGGCCACCAGTTTGCCGTAGGCGGAAAAGCGGTCGCAGTTCATGATGCCCCTGGCGTTTTCTCCGAAGTGCTTCCGGGGGACATTGCTGGAGCGGGGCGGATCGAGCACGAACACCACGGTTAAAGGAGAGACGAAGACCCAAAGCCACCAGTGCCAGCACTGCTTGTCGGGCGCCTG
This sequence comes from Desulfotomaculum sp., assembly GCA_003513005.1. Classification (NCBI taxonomy): domain Bacteria; kingdom Bacillati; phylum Bacillota; class Clostridia; order Eubacteriales; family Desulfotomaculaceae; genus Desulfotomaculum; species Desulfotomaculum sp. The sequence continues at coordinate 46,956 of DOTD01000025.1, read as the reverse complement.
GACAAAGTGCATCCAGCCGGTCTCGTCGACGTGCCAGGCGCCCTCGTTGCGGTTCACTTCCGCCAGCAGGAGATAGAGGGGAGCAAGAAGCGTCTCCAGCTTCTTTAGCATACCGGTCAGGGCGCCCTCGCCAACAAGGAGTCCTTGCATCAGCATGATCGTGGCCAGCCGGTGCAACGGGATCTGGAAAAAGAATTTCATGACCAGGATCCGTGCCAGAAAGGAGTTAGAGAACTTTCCCTTGGGGATGACCTGGGGCGGTTTAGGCGCGGTGACAGACCTATAGGCGGAGCAGGCGCAGGTGCTGATGGCCTTGCTTAACGCACATGTTTTTTAAGTACCGGTCTTACCTCGTAATCGATCTCGCAGGAGATTTCCTCGATGCCGGTAAGACGCCGGGGTTTCCCGCAGAGCGGGCAGTACATCTCCTCATCCGGGATCTCGTGAACCACTGTGACTTCGGGAAGGTGGGGGATTTTGCGTCCGTGACCCTGATGACCAAACCTGGCGCCCCGCTTCCGGGCCTGATCCGGCGCATGCCCACCGTCGCTATTGTACACACCTGCTTGTTCTTGAGCTTGAGGCGCCGATTGCTTTTCGGAGGAGCGGCCAAAGATGGCGCCATTGCGTTTATTGAGCAGGGCTCTCAGACGCTCATTTTCAGCAGTGAGACGATCTATCATGCTATTCTTCTGCCTGACAATCTGGCAGTCAGGATAAGAACAAAAGGCAGTGCAGGGCAGATTTTCTTGTGGGTTGGCTAACGTTAAAATGCTCATGCCCTAATTTTACAATAAAAAAAGACCCGTGTTCAGACCCCCAACTAAATTTTTTATCAAGATGAGCTATAGCCAAAGAGGAAGAAGCGGGCGGGTATGAGCGGGTTTAGTGAATATTTACGAGCCTTCATTCTAAGAACGAGTGAATTAGAGGTTAAGAGAGGAACTTTTTTAGGCATATAAAGTTTAAGTCTCTTGCCGGCTCTTTTGAGTGCAGAAAACACTTATTACCGTGGCCAGAGCCGAAACAAGCAGCGCCGCAAAGAAAGCGTCCTTTATGCCATACAGAAATGCCAGATCAAAGGCGCTCTCCTGATAGAAAGCCTGCCGTGCATTTAAAACAGCTCCGCCGAGGGCAATCCCGAAGACCATACCAATATTGCGGGTAGTTGAAAGAACGCCGCCTGCTATACCAAGCCGGTTCTTGGGCACGGAACCCATCACGGCGCTTGTGTTTGGCGACTGGAACAAGCCTGTTCCAAGCCCGAAGACAGCCAGCCGCAGGGATATGTCGAAAGGCGTGGAGTTCTGGCTGAGTGTAAACATGGATCCGGCGGATAAAGTACATAACAGGGAGCCGAAAAAGAAGAGCCAGCGTTGTCCGAGCCTATCTGAAAGGGCGCCTGAAATAGGCGCGATAAACAGGACTGTTAAAGGAAAGGCCGCCATGGTCAGCCCTGCACGGGAAGCGGAATAACCCAATACTCTTTGCAAAAAAAAAGGACAAAGGAAGACAATAATATACTGGGTCATAAAATTAAGCAGGGCTGCTCCGTTCCCTGCGGAAAAAACCCTGCTTTTAAATAAGCTCAAATCAAGCATCGGCTCGGGTATGCTTGACTCAAGCCGGATAAACAGCAAAAAAAGTACAACAGCCGCCGCGCCTATAATAAGAATTAATGCCGACCAATGATAAGACTCTCCCTCACTGGCAAAAAACAATATGGCTGAAAGAGCGCCAAAAGCCAGAACAGATCCCTTCCAGTCAAAGTACGCCTTTACTTTTTCTCCGTTTTTGGGAATTAATTTATAGCTCCAAAGAAAGGCTATTATCCCTATAGGAACATTAACAAAAAATATTGTCCGCCAGCCAACTGAATCAACTAATAAACCGCCCAATACCGGCCCGGCGGCCAGTCCGAGAGCGACTACCATTGCGCTAATTCCCAACGCGCGGCCGCGCTCTTTTTGGGGGAAAACGGCGGTGATTATTGACGGCGCCAAAGACATGCTCAAACCGGCGCCTACAGCCTGAAAAGCACGCAAAACAATTAAAGCAATCAGGTTGGGCGCCAGACCGCATAAGGCTGAGGCAGCTATAAAAATAAACAAACCGGCCAGATAGATTCGTTTAAATCCGAAAATATCCCCCAGTCTGCCAAAAGGAAGGAGAAAACTACCCATTATAAGCAAGTATGACATCGAAACCCATCCGACAGAGGAAGGAAGAGCATGAAAAACTTCCCCTATCACGGGAAGCGCAATATAAACTATACTGGCATCCAGCGGCCCCATCACAGTCCCCGCCAGGACAGCAGCCAGTATGAGCCACCTGTTTTCTTGCCCTGCCGGATCAGCCATTACTACTATTAAATACCTTCCTGTAAATACCTTCCTGATTTTTTCTGTGAAAAGCCCTTGAACGGTTCAGATTAATTCAAGACCGATGTCCAGGGCGCGTGCGGAATGCGTAAGGTAACCGACAGAAATCAGGTCGACACCTGTCTGTGCAACAGATACAACAGTTTGTTCAGTAATGCCTCCGGAAGCTTCCAGCAATACTTTTCCGGCTGCAAGTTCAACCGCCTGACTCATTTCGGAAACAGACATATTATCAAGCATAATTATATCCACTCCTGCTGAAAGGGCTTCAGCAACCCCGGCGAGATCTTCAACTTCAACTTCTATTTTCATAGCAAAGGGAGCTGACGCTTTGACAAGTTCTACAGCGCGACTGATACTGCCGGCGGCTTTCAAGTGGTTATCTTTAATTAAAACTGCATCATATAAACCAAAACGGTGGTTAAAACCACCCCCTGTGCGAACAGCATATTTTTCTAAAATCCTCAGCCCGGGAGTAGTTTTTCTTGTATCAATTATTCTAGCCTTGTATTGAGCAATAAGGCTTACCAGCCTTGATGTCTGTGTGGCAATTCCTGAAAGCCGCTGCATTAGATTCAGGGCAACCCGCTCGCCTTTCAAGATACACCGTCCGTTTCCTCGAACACTTGCCAGTAACTGCCCCTGCTCCACCCGCTGCCCGTCAGAAAAGTGGTGGGAAAAATCAATATCCGGATCAAGCATATTAAAAACTGCGCCGGCTACAGGCAATCCGGCAATAACTCCCGGCTCACCCGCATGAATTAGCGCGCAGACCTCTTCATCAATCCCAACTATACTGTCTGTAGTAATATCTCCGTTACCGATGTCCTCTTCCAACGCTCTTTCAATTATTTTCCTTAAGGCTATCGAATCAAAAGACATCCCGCAATACTCCTTCTCAAGTGACAATATTCCCTTTCCTAACCCCGTTTAAGAATGACGTGTTTGCACCATCTCTTCAAGGAATAAGGAAAGTCCTGCCTGAAATGCCCTCCTCTGCTTTCCGTGCGCATAAGGGCCGCCTCAGTTATTAACTGAGCAACCTGAAGCATATTGCAGACCTCCATTTCATCCCATTTTACCGACGGGTTTTTCCCCAGGTCTTCCATGTTTTCAAAAAAATCGAGAGCTTTGAGAAGCCCTTCGCCGGTACGGACAGGCCCGACGAACATCTCCATGGCTGATTGAATAGAGCGCCTTAAACTCTCAAAATTGTTTTTTTGATAGACTTCTACATCATTATAAAAAAATCTTTGGGCAATGGGTACATGTTTATGCGAATCGGGAATACTCAGCTTGCGTTCAATAATTCTTTGCCCATAAACAATTCCGTCCAGAAGCGAATTGCTCGCCAGGCGGTTGGCGCCATGTACTCCCTGGCAGGCTACCTCGCCGCAGGCATATAAACCGCTAATGCTCGTTTCTCCGTATAAATTGGTTTTTACACCGCCCATCATGTAATGCGCAGCGGGTGTAACCGGTATGGGATCCTTCTTAATATCCAGTCCGTAAGAACTGCAGGTGCCGCTTATGTTTGGAAAACGGCGGTCTATCTTTTCATCCCCCAACCGTGATAAATCAAGGTAAACCTCACTTGATTCGGTTTCCTTCATTTCCTGCAGGATAGCCCGTACGACAATATCCCGCGGGGCCAGTTCCGCCATTTGGTGGTAACGCGTCATAAAACGGTCTCCATGGCGGTTTAGAAGATATGCGCCTTCGCCCCTCGCTGCCTCAGAAATTAAAAAACGGGGCGCTTCAGGCAAGTTCAACACGGTGGGATGAAATTGGATGAATTCCATATCCATCACTTCCACCCCAGCCCTGTAAGCAATAGCGATACCGTCGCCTGTAGCAACCTCCGGGTTGGTATTGTGTTTATATAACTGTCCGACACCGCCACTGGCCAGAATAACCGTTTTGCTCCAGAATACTTTTAACTGCTCTGATTGGCGATCATAGGCCAGAACACCGTAACAAATATTTTCCTTAATCAGCAAATCGACTACAAAATGGCTTTCCCGGACATCAATTAAAGGATTGTCCAGGGCCTGCCTGGTAAGAACTCTTTGTATTTCTGCCCCGGTAGCGTCGCCGGCCGCATGCAAGATCCGTCTGCGGCTATGTGCGCCTTCCTTACCTAAAAGCAGCCTGCCGTTGTCCTGATCAAAACGCGCTCCTAAATTGATCAGTTCCACAACTCTCTGGGGTCCTTCATTGACTAAAATGTTCACCGCTTCATAATCACATAAACCTGCGCCGGCTACCAGAGTGTCCTCCAGATGAAGATCCGGAGAATCTGCAATGTCAAGGGCTGCCGCAATTCCTCCCTGCGCCTTGTCGGTGTTGCTGTCCAGAACTGTGTGTTTGGTAAGAACGACGGCCTTTCCCCCGTACCTGCTAGCTATATATGCGCTGTAAAGCCCGGCGATGCCGCTGCCGATGATTACGTACTCCCATTCCTCCTGTGGCAGTTGCCGGGTGTCAAAGTTAACCAGATAATTCCTGTCCACAAAAAAGAAGTACCTCCTAAACGATTGCCAGCATTCTCTCCAGGGATTTAAGGGCTAATTTTCTTACTTCAGGTTCAACTTCGATTTTTGGTTCAAGGCTAACCAGTGAATTTCGAACTTTTTCCAGCGTGGTAGCCTTCATATTCGGGCAAACCATCTTTTTTAAGGCCGGAAAGCACTCTTTATCCGGACACTGTTTGGCGCACTGATGCAAAAGGCCCGTTTCCGTACCTATAATAAACTGCCTGGCGCCGCTTTCGCGAATAAAACGAAGCATTCCGGAAGTGCTGGCAACCTTGTCCGCCAGGCTGATTACCTCAGGCCTGCACTCAGGGTGCACAACGATTAGAGCTTCAGGGTGTTCAGCTTTTGCGTCCAAAACGTCTTCGCGTGTCAGCCTGTCATGAGTATTGCAGAAACCATCCCAGATTTTCAATTCACGTCCCGTCTGGGAAGAAATATATTGCCCCAGGTTTTTATCAGGAACAAAGAGTATCTCCTGATCGGGAGGAATTGAATTAACAACCTGAACAGCATTGGCGCTGGTGCAGGCAATATCACTCTGAGCCTTAACTTCTGCTGATGTATTGACATAGCAAACTACTGCTGCCTTCGGAAATTTTTCTTTCCACCGCTCCAGATCTATTGAAGTAATCATATCCGCCATCGGACATCCCGCTTCCTCTTCGGGAAGAAGGACCACCTTATCCGGGGACAGGATAGAAGCGCTTTCAGCCATAAAATGCACGCCGCAAAAGACAATTACTTCCGCATCGGTTTTTGCCGCCTGGCGGGAAAGCTCAAGTGAATCTCCGACAAAATCGGCTATCTCCTGAATTTCAGGACGTTGATAAAAGTGGCTTAAGATTACAGCCCGCTGTTTTTTTCTAAGTTCTTCAATCTCTTTAAGAAGTTCTATTTTTTCCTGGGCCAAATATTGTCACCTTGGTTCTGCTGCAAAGCAAAATTACCGGGGATATATATTATACCCCTTTTAAACTTTTAAGATCGCCGGTCTATTAGTTTACTTCGCCCAGCACAATCTCTTCAATCTCATTGGATTCATCCGCGAGAACTATAACCGGCTGGTGATCCATAGCCTCTTCCCGGGTCATCATAGCATAAGAAATCACTATTATGTTATCTCCCGGCTGGGCCAAACGGGCGGCGGCGCCGTTTAAACAGATTATTCCCGATCCCCGTTCTCCTCGAATCACATAAGTCTCAAAACGTGCCCCGTTATTATTATTTACTACCTGAACTTTTTCATGGGGCAAAATTTTGGCAGCTTCCAGCAGGTTCTGATCGATAGTAATGCTGCCCTTGTAGTTCAAATTGGCCTGTGTAACTGTAGCCCGATGGATCTTAGATTTTAACATCGTTAAAAACATAGCTTACACCCCCTGGACACAAAACTGTATTATCAATCAACCTGGTTTTGCCAAAACGCACTGCCATCGCCAGTAAAACGGGGCCTGAAAGATTGGCAACCGGTTTTAAGTCCGGAAGAGAGAGGATTTCGACATAATCGATCTCGGCCAGCGGTTCATCAGTTATATTTTTTCGAACCGCATTTAAAATTTTCGATATGTCAAGCTCTCCGCCTGCAACTATCCGTCCTGCTGTTTCCAAACTTTCCTTTAAGCATAATGATGCTTTTCTTTCTGCGGAATTAAGAAAAACGTTTCTTGAACTCATGGCAAGTCCGTCATCTTCACGGACTGTTGGAACAACTACAACCTCCAAGGGCATTTGCAGATCCCTCACCATTCTCTTAATCACAAGAGACTGCTGGGCATCTTTTTGCCCAAAAAAAGCTTTATCCGGGGAGACAATATTAAAAAGTTTGGCGACTACCGTGGTAACACCCTTAAAATGACCCGGGCGGGAAAGGCCGCACAGGCTTTCTGTTATCCCCTCTACTTCAACTGCCGTAGAAAAACCGGCAGGATACATTTCTTCCGCTGTTGGAGAAAACACTGCATCAACATGAGCTTTTTCAGCAAGGTCCAAATCGCGCTCCAAATCCCGCGGGTACCGGGCAAAATCCTCCCGGGGACCAAATTGCATTGGATTAACAAAAATACTAACAATCACAAAATCACAAAACTTTTTAGCCTCTCGCATCAGCACAAGATGTCCTTCGTGAAAATAACCCATCGTAGGGACAAAACCTATCGTCAGTCCCCGGCTGCGGGCGCTTTTTACTGTTTGTCTGATCTCTTCAACTGTCTGATGAATTAACATACTCTTTTCCTTTTCTTATAATCTTGTAAGTACGTCTTCCGGCATATTGAAGCAGTGTTCGGACGCCGGGAAAGAACCGCCCCGGACTTCCTCGCAATAAGACTGCAAAGCTTTGATTATATCCTGGTTTAAATTTGCATATTGCTTGACAAATTTTAGTTTTTTACCGCCATATATACCCAACATATCATTTGTAACGAGAATTTGTCCGCTGCAGTGGGGACCTGCTCCAATACCTATTGTGGGGACCTCGAGCTGCCCGGTAATTATCCTGGCCAGTTGCAAAGGCACCATCTCCAAGACGATGGCAAAAACGCCCGCTTCTTCAAGCGCTCTTGCGTCATTAAGAAGTTTTCTGGCTGCAGCTTCTTCCTTCCCCTGTAACTTGTAACCCCCGATTTGGTTGACAGACTGGGGAGTCAAACCTATATGGCCCATTACCGGAATACCCGCGGCTACCATTCTATGTACAACATCGGTTACTTCCCGCCCGCCTTCAAGCTTAACCGCCTGAGCTCCGCCTTCCTGCAAAATTCGTCCGGCGTTTTTTAAACTTTCTTCAATTGACAGGTGGTAGGACATAAAAGGCATGTCCCCGACAACCATCGCTCTTGAAACGCCGCGTGTAACCGCTTTGATGTGGTGAATCATGTCGTCCATTGTAACCGGTATGGTTGTACTATAGCCCAGTACAACATTACCCAAAGTATCACCTACAAGAATCGCGTCAATACCAGCTTCTTCAATTAGCGATGCCATCTGGTAATCATAGGCCGTCAACATGGTAATCATGCGGCCGTCTTTTTTAGCTTCCCGGAAGAAACTTGTCGTTACATGTCCATCAGCCATTAGACTCTGCCTCCTTATAAAACCGTTTAAGAAAAAATTTTATTAAGCTGCACAGCCTGATCCCTATTTATGCTTCCCTTTTCAAGGGCAATTGAAACCGTGTATAAACCCAGCGCATTATATAGATCGCTTTCTTCTTTGCCAAATTGTTTGAGCACTGGAATGTGATCTAAAATAGTAGTCCCGTCCCCTCTGGCAATTGGACCGGTAAGGGCTTGAACCGGACCAATCCTTCTAACATTGTTTATTGTGCCCTGTACAAGCGGTAATAAAGCTTCAAAAGCCTCTTCGCGCGAAAGGCCGAAATTGCGATACAGGCCGGTCGCGTAGTACATCAAAGAAACAAGGTAGTTGGAAGCTATACATGCCGCAGCATGATATAAAGGTTTATCTTCAGCACGGATGGTGAAACATTTCCCATCCAGGTCGTCGACTATCTGCCTTGCCACGATCATTGCCGATTCGTCACCTTCCAGGGCAAAGTACGAACCTGGAAGGTTTTCGATTGCCCCCCGGAGATCGGCAAATGACTGCAGGGGGTGAATTGAAACGATTCTTGAACCTGTTTCCGGAACGCCGCGCAATTCAGAAGCGGTATGCGCCCCGCTGGCATGTGCGACAATTTGTCCGGGATAAAAACCCTTTCTTGACGCAATATTTTCTGCGACCCTGGCAATCTCCCGGTCCGGTGTGGTAATAAAAACAATTTCGCCAAGCAAAGTAACTTCCTCCGGCTTGTCCGTGGCAAGGCAGCCGACTTCATCAGCAACCCTGCGGGCAGAGGATATACTCTTACTTGCTACTCCGGCAACGGGATAGCCTTTTTTATGCAGCAGAATGGACAACGCGCTGCCTACCTTACCTGCGCCTACTATAACAAGCGAGGGTTTTTTTATATTCTGATCATTTAAGACTTCATTTTTTTTCACGCTAAGCGCTTCACTTTTTTGCGGCTTTAAATTAAAAAAACCCTCCGGACAGACAGTCGCAAGGGTTCTCACCGTCCCGTCTCGGTCCATCCAGGCTCCAAGCGGATTTGGTTGTCTTTTTTAGGCTGCTCTAAACAGGTACAGTTTCCAGCAGGAATACCATCCTTAGTTTACCCTAAATTTATTGTAATTGATCATCTATGCAAAAACAAGTATATCTTGTCGGCCTTATGATATTTTTTGCACATCCTGAAAAGCAAGCTCCGCTGCAAGAATTGAAACATTCTTCAGGCCAGGCAAACACAATTCCGGATCCAGTTCGGCCAGCGGTATGATCATAAAAGCTCTTTCGAACATGCGCGGGTGTGGAATAACAAGATCGGGCTCATTTATACTAGTATCACCATAAAGCAGTATATCGAGATCGATTAACCTTGGACCCCAACGTATATCGCGTTCTCTGCCCATTTTTTTTTCAATAATCAAAAGTACGTTCAATAATTCCCTTGGCGTCAATTCAACCATTAGTTCGAGAACGTTATTAATAAACCAGTCCTGTTGAACAGGGCCCACAGGCAAAGTCCTGTAAAAGGAGGAAACTGCTTTAATATCCAGTCCTTCCACTTTACTCAGCAACTCAACTGCTCTTTCGAGGTTTGCCCTTTTATCACCCAAATTTGAACCAAGGCTTATAAAGGCACGAACACGTCCTGCGAGGGAACCATCGTTCTTTGACAAAATTATGCTTTCCTTTAGTATTTATTTTCCCCCAGTTTTAAATCAGGAACCGCATTTAAACTGTAAGGAGCAAAATCCGAGCGCAGGTACTTATAATAGGCGCAGCAGCCGACCATCGCAGCGTTATCTGTACACAATACCGGATCCGGATAATATACTGCCAATCCCTTCTCGCCGGCCTTCTGTTTTATAAAAAGACGAAGCCTTCTGTTTGAAGCAACCCCGCCTGCCATAAGAATGGTTTTTGCCCCGTACATCTGTGCGCTTTGAATAGTCTTCTCAACAAGCGCATCAACTACAGCTTTTTGGAATGAAGCTGTTAAATCAGCAAGGTTAATCTCTTCTCCGCGTTGATTCGCTTTCAGATAAAAGTTTGCTACCGCCGTTTTAAGCCCACTAAAGCTAAAATCAAACGTTCCCTCTTCCAGGCGGGCTCTCGGAAATTTAACCGCATCCTCGTTTCCATCGAAAGAAAGGCGATCTATTATCGGCCCGCCGGGATAACCCAGACCAAGCTTACGGGCCACCTTGTCAAAAACTTCACCAGCTGCGTCATCCCGGGTTCTTCCGATTAACTTATAACAGCCATGACTTTTAATTAAGATAAGATCGGTGTGACCACCGCTTACAACTAAACCGATTACCGGAAAAGAAAAATCATCCCTGCCAAGACAATTTGCATACAGATGGCCTTCTATATGATTAACGGCTAACAAAGGCAGATTAAGGGCAAAAGCTAATGCTTTAGCCGCCGCAATCCCAACCAGTAAAGCGCCGGCAAGGCCGGGACCATAAGTAACGCCTACAGCGTCAATAGAATTAAAGTCAATGCCAGCTTCGTCAAGCGCTTTCTGTACAACTTCATTAATTAATTCCAGATGTTTGCGGGAAGCTACTTCCGGAACAACACCTCCAAATATTTTATGCACTTTTTCCTGTGAAAAAACAACATTCGACAATATCTTTGTTCCGTCTACAACTAAAGAGGCGCAAGTATCGTCACAGGATGTCTCAATACTGAGAATTTGGACACTCAATAATTATCAAACCTCGAATTGTTCACCAATTTCATTAATTGATGAAAAGTATAATAATCAAATTTACATAATATTAAAAAGTTCAATTTGGATCAATGGTAATAACTTACATTGAAGTAATATTTGTCTTTTCCCCTTAAAATATATCCCTGTCAGATCTTTACGAATAAACTTTTTTCTTTTTCATTATAAATTGACTCGTACTTCCCCTTTAAATTAATACCGAAGAATTTAAAAAAACCTTTGCCGAATACCTTGGTTTTTTTAATTTGTATACCGTCCTCTTCTACAGCACGAATACGGACTGTTTTTGAATCATGATCATAAGCTAACTCAACGTATTGGGCTCCTAGTTTCTCCCTCGCAATTTTATTTAAAACAATTGAACTTTTTGAGAAAGATACCATTGGTGCTTTTTCAGCTTTCTCGCCGCGTGGTTTGTAAATTTCAAAAGCCATGATTCATACTCTCCTTTTTTTTCAAGATTATATCCTATGTTTAAAGAGTATGTCAAATCCTAAATTTCTCTTTCGGATAGCATAGTGTTCTTTAACAAACTTACCAGTTACAAAACGGATTCATTTTAGATAAGAAACTCATCCAAACATAGATAGCTTTAGCAGTAGTGATTATAAATCAAGAAGAAGATAATAAATAATCTAATCAAATAAATTTCGTCGTTAAATATATGGAATGCTCTATTCTGATAGAAATATGTCATAGTTTAAGTTGTTTTAGTTTAACACGCTAATAAAAATACCTGGTCTTTTTCGACCAGGTATTTTTATTATTTAATGAAATTTGCGCCTTCTCGCAGCAAGTGATTTCTTCTTTCGCCGTACACTGGGCTTCTCGTAGTGTTCATGCCTCCTGGCCTCAGCCAATACCCCTGCCTTCTGGCATGTCCTTTTAAAACGACGGAGGGCGCTATCCAGCGTTTCGTTTTTGCCAACTCGTACCTCTGCCATACCTTTCCCCTCCCCCCGCCATAACTCGTAAATATCACATATACCTTACCTTTCTTTCCAAAATTTAATACTCATTACATTACTAAATTAACCAGGGCGCCGTTTTAAATATGGACCGGCAAGAAAATGATAATGGATGTGAAAAACCTTTTGTCCGGCATCTTCAAGACAATTAACAACCATCTTGAAGCCCTTGCCTTCTAAAACTGACCTGGCTATTTTCGCTGCCACAGTTTGTATATGACCAATGAGTTTTTCTTCTTCATCCTGTATATCCAGAACAGTCGGAATATGCTTTTTGGGCATAATCAAATAATGTATCCTTGCTACTGGATTTGTATCCTTAAAAGCAATCGCAAAATCATCTTCATAAACAATTTCGGCAGGAATTTCTTTATTGATAATTTTACAGAAAACGCAATCTTCTATTACGAATCCCCCCTTCCTCCACACAGCGCGCATATACTAAGAAGTAATATCCTTCCTTCTTTTCTATTCAACACATCTACGATAAATCCTGCTTGTAATTAAATAATTGTACCTCTTAGATTTTCCCCTTGCAAGCTTTCTATCTTTACGTTAACAATCTCTCCTCTTTTATTAAAAACAGAAGGAAACAATACTCGCAGGTAATTATCGGTAAGTCCCTCGTCATAACCGGATTGTTTACTATATACGCCCTCAACCAGCACTTCTTGTATAGTCCCCAGGTGAAGACAGGCATAGTCCCTTGACATCTTATTGCTGATTGCAAGCAGTATTTTGCTTCTTTCTTCCTTAACTGCGGGATGTATTTGATTATCAAATTCAGCAGCCGGTGTGCCTTTTCGCCGGGAGTATTTGAATACATGAAGTCTTGAGAAAGATATGTCCTTAATTACATCACATGTGCTGTAAAACTGCTGATCAGTCTCGCCGGGAAAACCTGCCATTACATCCGTTGTCAGGGCAATTTCAGGAATTCTGTCCCTGATCTGCTTAATTACCCGCCTGTAATCATTTATATTATAATTACGGCGCATTTTTTCCAGAACTTGATCATCGCCACTCTGAAGCGGGATATGCAGATGGCGGCAGATGCCCTTTTGAGCAGCAATCGTATTAATTAGATCAGGCGTAATATCCATTGGTTCAAGGGAACTTATTCTTAACCTGGCCAGGCCTGGAATTTTTATAATTGTATTGATTAAAGAATTAAGGTTTACTTCGTCTCCAAGATCCCTGCCATATGATCCAAGATGTATACCTGTCAGGACTATTTCTTTAAACCCCGCCTCGACAAGGTTTATTGCCTGATTGAGGGAGTCCTTGAAAGAACGGCTCCTTTGCGGCCCCCTGGCAAAAGGGACAATACAGTACGAACAGTAGTTGCTGCAGCCTTCCTCTATTTTTAGAAAAGCCCTTTTGCGGCTGGTAACAACCTGAGCCGGCAATTCTTCAAAATTAATATTCTGATCAAATTCCCTGACGCAATTTAATACAACTGTACTTCCTTCTTGCGCCTTTTCTGCTAAATCTATAATCTTATCCCTGTCAGCAGTGCCTACAACCAGATTCACACCTTCGATATCCATAATTTCATGGGGAGAAGTTTGGGCATAGCAGCCGGTAACTATTACAAGAGCGTTTGGATTGGTCTTTACCGCACGTCTGATTAACTGACGCGACTTACGGTCGCTTAAATGAGTAACAGTACATGTATTGATTAGATAAATATCTGCCTGTTGGCCGAATTCAACCGCCTGGTAACCCCTGTTTTTAAACATACCAGTCATAACTGACGATTCGTATTGGTTTACTTTGCAGCCCAAGGTCGCAACAGCAAACGTCCTATTAATCACAGGCGCCTCCCAGGTCCCCAAGTTCATATTGAATAACTGCCATTACAGCAGGTCCGGTTGTCTCCGTGCGCATAATCCTTGGTCCAAGAGACACAGATATAACGCCAAATTCCTTTGTCATTTCTACTTCGTCAGCGGTAAAACCGCCTTCAGGCCCAATAAAAAGATAAATGCTTTCCGGATTTGACGCTCTAAGACAATCTTTTAAAGAGCATTTGTCTTCTTTTTCCCAAAACAACAAACCCAAGGCATCTTCCGGCATGCTGTTTAATATCTCTCTCCATCCCATCGGTTCACTTACCTTGGGCACAACAGAGCGACGGCACTGCCTGGACGCTTCCAAAGCCACTCTCTGCCATCGGCTGACCTTGCCAGCCGCATTTTCTTGAACGATTTTTACAATTGAACGTTCACAACTTAACGGAATAACCTCGGAAACACCCAACTCAGTACATTTTTGAATAATGGTTTCCATTTTATCGCCTTTTGGCAATCCCTGAACCAGGGTGATCTTTATCAAAGGCTCCGGAGCAGCGGCAAACTCTTCTACAACAGTACACCCAATCTTATCTTTATTAATCTTATCTATCCTTGCCAGACAAGCCCTTCCCCGTCCGTCATAAACCGAAATAAAACTGCCCTTTTTTAAACGCAGCACATTTGTAATATAGTTTACATCGCTGCCGGTTATATTTACCCTGCCGCAAATCAATTGTTCAGCAGATATGAAAAAACGGGATACTTTCGCTACCCCATAAAAGCATCCTTAAACTTGTCAAAAAATCCTTTATTTTGGTTTTCAGAAACGCTTTCGCCGGAAACCTGTGCAAACTCGTTTAACAGCTCTTTTTGACGCTCATTAAGCCTGGTTGGAATAACTACCTTAACCTTGAGATACTGGTCACCTTTTCCGAAGCCGTTTAAATCAGGAATGCCTTTGCCGCGAAGGCGGAACTCTGTGCCCGGCTGAGTTCCTTCAGGAATTTTAAACTTCATTGTTCCGTACAGGGTCGGAACATCTAACTCATCTCCCAGAGCAGCCTGAATAAAAGAAATAGGCATTTCGCAGTTTATATTATTCCCTTCCCTCTTAAATAAATCATGCGGCAGAACATTAATGTAGACATAGAGATCGCCGGGGGGACCTGAGCGCAAGCCCGCCTCACCTTCCCCGTTTATGCGCAGACGCGTCCCAGTATCTACACCTGCGGGAATTTTAACATGGATATTCCGGGAACGCCTTACCCTCCCCGCTCCTTGACAGGTTGAACAAGGCTTTTCTATAAAACGGCCGGTGCCCCGGCAGCGACTGCAGGTATGTGATTGAACTATCCTGCCAAAGGGCGTATTTTGTGATGTCTGGGTTTGCCCGCTTCCCCCGCAGGTTGGACAACTTTTTGCGCTTGTACCTGGCGCCGCTCCGGAACCCTTGCAGCTGTCGCAGATTTCAATGCGGGGAACTTTTATATCTTTTTCAAGGCCAAAAGCGGAATCCTCAAAAGTAATATCTATATCGGTACGAAGATCTGCTCCTCTTTGCGGACCGGTACGCGTTTTTCCCGATCCGCCGAAAAACATTTCAAAAATATCTCCCAGGCCGCCCATGTCCGCGCCGTACCCGCCAAAACCGCCTCCAAAATCAAACCCGCGGGCATTTTCAGCGTCATGACCGAACCGGTCGTAATTCGATCTCTTTTGAGCGTCGCTGAGGACTTCATATGCTTCCGCTACTTCTTTAAATTTCGCTTCCGAACTCTTATCGCTGGGGTTCGCATCCGGATGGTACTGACGCGCAAGCTTGCGATAAGCTTTTTTTATCTCTTCCGTAGATGCGTTCCGGGATAATCCCAAAACCTCGTAATAATCACGTTTTGACATGGTTTGTGACCACTATTCCTTATTCTTTAAGATTGTTTTCCTCATCTTTAACCTCGTAATCGGCATCAACAACCTTTTCATCCCCGGGCTGATTTCCTTGAGCCCCTTCAGCCTGCTGCGCACTCTGCTGCTGATACATTGCGGCGGAAAGATCATATAAAGGTTTGGTCAATTCCTCAATCCGCTTCTTGATTATCTCCAAATCGCCGCTTGCCAGAGCATCCTTTAAATCCGCCGCCGATTTTTCAACCTGTCCGACCAGGGATTTGTCAGCTTTGTCACCTAGATCTTTAATCGTCTTTTCAGCCTGGTAGATCAGACTGTCGGCCTGGTTGTGCAGTTCTGCCTCCTCTTTCCGTTTTCTGTCTACTTCGGCATATTGTTCGCTGTCCTTGACCATTTTCTCAATCTCATCCTTATTAAGGGATGTTCCGCCTGTGACAGTTATACTCTGCGCCTTTCCGGTACCTATATCCTTTGCCGAAACGTGGACTATGCCGTTAACATCAATATCAAATTTGACTTCTATTTGGGGGATTCCCCGCGGAGCAGGCGGAATCCCTGTTAACTGGAAACGGCCAAGTGTCTTATTGTCCATGGCCATTTGTCTTTCTCCCTGTAAAATATGTATTTCTACAGTCGTTTGTCCGTCAGCCGCAGTTGAAAAATTCTGGCTTTTGGAAGTCGGGATGGTCGTATTCCGCTCAATGAGCCTTGTAAACACTCCTCCCAGGGTCTCAATTCCAAGAGATAACGGCGTTACGTCCAATAGCAGGACATCTTTTACTTCACCCGCCAGCACACCGGCTTGAATAGCTGCTCCTATGGCAACACATTCATCGGGGTTTATTCCTTTATGGGGCTCTTTGCCCAGAAATCTGCGTATATTTTCCTGGACCGCAGGCATCCGGGTCGCTCCGCCCACCAATAAGATTCTATGTATATCACTCGGTTTTAATCCTGCGTCACTGAGCGCCTGCCGAGTCGGTCCCATTGTCTTTTCAATTAAATCCGCCGTCATTTCTTCAAATCTGGCCCTGGTTAAATTTATTTCAAGATGTCTCGGTCCGCTTGCGTCCGCAGTGATAAACGGCAGACTGATACTCGTTGAAGTAAGAGTACTGAGTTCTACTTTTGCTTTTTCAGCGGCTTCTTTTAGCCTTTGCAAAGCCATTTTGTCTTTGCTGAGATCAATACCGTTTTCCTTTTTGAATTCGGCGACCAGCCAATCCATAATCCGCTGGTCAAAATCGTCCCCTCCCAGGCGATTATTCCCGTTGGTCGCTCTAACTTCAAAAACACCTTCACCTAAATCCAGTATGGAAACATCAAAGGTGCCTCCCCCCAGATCGAAGACCAGAACGGTGTGATCCTCCCCCCTGTCAAGACCGTAAGCAAGAGCTGCAGCCGTCGGCTCATTAATTATCCTTAAAACTTCCAGCCCGGCTATCCTTCCGGCATCTTTGGTAGCCTGGCGCTGAGCGTCAGTAAAATAAGCAGGTACGGTAATGACAGCCTTTTCAACCTTATCTCCCAGGTACGCGCCTGCGTCAGTCTTCATCTTCTGGAGAATCATCGCTGATATTTCCTGCGGAGTATAATCCTTTTCATCAATTGTTACCTTGTAATCATAACCCATTTGGCGTTTGATAGAACTTATAGTGCGCTCGTGATTGCTGACAGCCTGACGTTTGGCCACCTGTCCAACCAGACGCTCACCTGTTTTAGAAAATCCGACTACCGAAGGAGTGGTGCGGCCGCCCTCCGCATTGGGAATAACGACCGCCTCGCCGCCTTCCATAACCGCTACGCATGAGTTGGTAGTACCGAGGTCAATACCAATTACCTTTGCCATAATGAATGTTTCACCTTCCTGATCATTTGAAATACAAAACCTAATGTTAAACCTTAATCTTTTGAGTAATCTTGACTATAATATAATAAAACAGTCTATATCATTTTGAGCGGGCTACTTTGACCATCGAAGGCCTTAGCAGTTTATCTTTAAATGAATAACCCTTCCGAAGTTCCTCTAAAATAACATTATCAGGGTGATCGCTGGTTTGCTCCTGCAGCACGGCTTCATGCCTTGAGGGATTGAAAATCTCACCTACTGACGGTATGGGCGATAATCCTTGAGCAGCAAGAGTATCAACGATTTGCCGGTAGATTATTTCCACACCTTCGAAAAGTTTATCGGGTGTTTCCCGTCCGCACGCCAAAGCAAGTTCAAAATTGTCTAAAATAGGCAATAATAATTCTACAAGCTGTTCAGCAGCATATTTGTAAAAATCTTCTTTCTCTCTAGATGTCCGGCGGCGAAAATTTTCAAAGTCAGCCTGCAGTCTTACCAAACGCTGAAAATAATCTTCAGCGCGGGATGTCTGTTCAGCAAGTTTTTTTCTAAGCGCCTCAACTTCACTTTCCTCAAGAACAGTTGTTTCTTCTCCTTTTTGCTCCAGGGTAAGATTATCCTGCCCGGAAGTATTCCCCGAATCATTTATATCCGGCCTCTTTCCTGTTTCTTCCACAAGTTTCACCTCGCTAAATATTTTCGCAGTTGTATGTTATGCTCTTTTATTAAAACCTGCCTGTTTTATGTGAAATCAGGCCTGTCTTCCTTTTTCTTAATAATTGTATCTATCCTGAGAATTGCTTCGGCAACTTCTTCCGCAGCCTTAAAAGCATAAGTTTTAACCAAAACGGGATCGACAACACCGGACTGATACATATCACATACCTGGCCGGTATCACAATCTACAGCCAGGGCATCATTGCCGGTTTCTTCCTGAAGGGAAAGAACATCGCCGACCTTTTCCAGGGGGTTAAAACCCGCGTTGGATACAATCTGAGCCAGAGGACGCTTTAAGGCATCTACTATGCATTCTATTCCGTAAGCCGTCATGCCCCGAAAGCAGCTGCGCATTTTATCAATTTCCCTGGCCAGGAATATTTCCAGAGCGCCTCCCCCGGGAACCACTCCCCCCCTGACTGCTGACTGCACTGCCGCTGCAGCGTCTCTGGCAATACGTTCACGCTCCCCCACAACTTCCCTTGTCGCGGCGCTTACTACAACTGTGGCGCTGGAATTTCCTTCCCCATCACAAATCCGGACCTGTTCGTTCTTTTCATCATTGTAAATGCTGCCTGCGCTGCCAAGGCAGCGGCTCAGCAGATCAATATTTTTGTTTAAGCCCGAACGCTTGATCATCCATGCTCCCGTATGATCGGCTGCCTTTCTCAATTCACTGCCGGCAACCCTTTCAACGGCAATTATCCCGTTATCGGTGAATATTTCTTCAGCAATTTCACTTATTCCCCGGTCAGCCAAGACCAGTCCTACATGTATATCTACTATCTTATAAATATTTTCCCGGAACTGTGTTTTAAAAATCTCATTTTGTTTAACACCCGATTCAGTGGACCGTGCTATTTCATCCACTTCTTCCGGCTCTAACGCGTCATCTATGATTAAGACCTTTGCCTTTTCGATCTTCATCGGCATTTGGCGGTTCATTCTTCCCCTGTTAATAATCACTCCCATGAAGACGGCATTATCGGCTCTTTCATCCGCTCTGACTGCATCGGAAAACCTGAAGTTCTTCTCCAGCAGTTTTCCCTTGCCGATTAACTTGGCAGCGCTTACAACAAGACCGGCAATATCCTGTTGGCCCCTTCCTGCGACCAGCGCAATCTGGTAAATTAAGGGGTCTTCAAGGCTCTCCACGGGACGGGCTTTTTCCGCCATTAATTCGAGTCCTTTTCCCAAGCCCAAACGCATACCTTCAATAATTTTGTTAACGGGAACTCCCCGCGCAACCTGCTCGACCCCGGCGCCGACCATTGCCCCCGCCATAATTGTCGCTGTAGTCGTCCCGTCTCCAACTTCCTCCTGTTGTGCCCGGGCAATATTTATCAACATCCTGGCTGCAGGATGATTAGCCTCCATCTGAGTCAAGATGGTTACGCCGTCGTTGGTGATTATTATATCCCCATATTTATCCACCAGCATAGTGTCCAGGCCTTTTGGACCTAATGTCCCTTCCACTGCCGAAGAGATAGAACGGATAGCATTAGAATTGTTTACCAAAGCCGCCATCCGCTCTTCCACTTCCGCTGCGCCGCTTGCCTGTTGTTTTAGGTTCAAAACCTGACCTCCTTGTCGGCAATGTCTTTAAAAAGGTTTTCCAGGGCAAAGGAAAGTTTTTTAGTCATATACTCTACCACACTGATTACTTTGGAATAATCCATCCTGGTAGGCCCCAGCACACCAAGTGATCCAATCGGCTGGCCTTTTACACCATAGATCGCCATTACCATACTGCAGTCCTGCATTCCCTGGTAGCTTATCTCGCCGCCGATACGGACGGTAACGCCGGAGGAGGAAGGATTGGCGGACATCAGGTTGGAAAGCAGTTCCTCCTGCTCCAACAGGCCTAAAAGCGTTTTTAATTTTTCTACATTTTGAAACTCCGGCTGGTTTAGAATATTAAATAAGCCGCCCAAATATATTTTATCCTCATTTTCTGAAGTCAGGCTGTATCTTAACACATCCAGAACCAAATCAAGCGTCCGTCTGTAATGGGCAAGTTCAATGTATATTTCCTTAATCAGGGTATTTTTAATGCTTTCCATTGTAAAACCGGAAAGTTTTGCATTCAGCACAGCGGAAATTGCCGCCAGATCGTTGTCTGTAATACTGCCGGGAACATCGATCATCCTGTGCTGAACAATTCCATTATCCATGACGGCAACCAGCATTGCCCGTTCTTTATCCATTCCAACAAGCTGTATATTTTTAAAAGAGCTGAAACCTATTTTCGGTTTCTGAACAACAGCCGTATAGCTGGTCAATTGCGACAGTAATTGACCAGTCACATGAACTACCTGACCAACATCATCAATTTTAGAGCGGTATTCCCTTTGGATTAAGCACTCCTCGTCAAAAGAAAGCTCTTCCCTTTGCATAAGGCAGTCCACGTAATAACGGTAGCCCCGCTCGGACGGTATCCGTCCTGCAGAAGTATGCGGCTGTTCAAGAAAACCCATTTCCTCCAAATCAGCCATTTCATTGCGAATTGTTGCGGGACTCACACTCAGTCCGTACTTGCGCGCGATTGTCCTTGAGCCTACAGGCTCCGCTGTGTTTATGTAATCTCTAATTACGGCCTGTAGAATACGCTTCTTGCGGTTATCAAGTTCAAAGCCCATGGGGAATACACTCCTCTTGTTAGCACTCCCGCATATTGAGTGCTAATCATTTTAAAAATACCATTTCACATGGAGAATGTCAAGGGTAACCAACTCCTTGCCGACAATTGTCCTTGTTAAACAAATTCTACAAACACCTGATTGGAAACCGCCAATCCCCTTCTGGTCAGACGGATCTTTTCTCCTTCATGTTCAATAAGTTTAAATCTGATTAGCTTGTCAATTTGCTTTGGGTAAACTTCCTCCAGTCTTTTCCCGAACCTCAAAGCAAATTCGTTTAAATCAATCCCCTTTAAAAGGCGCAAACCTAAGATAACCGTTTCAGCCATTCTTATACTCTGCGGAAGCGCTTCACTCTCGGCTTCGGCCAGCTTTCCTTCATTTATCTTTTGAATATATTTTTCCAGACTTTTTTCATTGCCAAACCTGCGGTTATTAAGATAAGAATAAGCAGCCGGCCCCAGGCCAAGGTAAGGCAGATTATGCCAGTACAGCAGGTTATGGCGGCACTGCCTGCCAGGCAGGGCAAAATTTGATATTTCATAATGTTCGAAACCTGCGGCAGTGAGAACTTCTATTGCCTCTTCATACATTGCCAGCCAAATTTCCTCTTCCAAGACTTCCAGTTTCCCTTTATTAATCCTTTCATTAAGGGGGGTACCAGCAGCCAGATGCAGACCATAGGCGGAAATATGCTCCGGTGAAAGTTCAATCACGCGCTGCAGACTTTCATTCCAATCGTCAGTTGTCTGGCCCGGAATGCCAAATATTAAATCTATGCTGATATTTTTAAAACCAGCTTTCCTTGCCGAGCGGACCGCATCCTGCACATCTTCGAATGAATGTTTTCTGCCTAAAAGCATTAACAACTGTTCCTGGCATGCCTGGGCGCCAATACTTAAACGGTTGACACCGTTTCTGTAAAAGAATTCAAGTTTTTCCATGCTGATTGTTCCGGGATTCGCCTCCAGGGTGATCTCGGCGCCGGGAAGAAGATCAAAATGAAATGAGCACTTTTCAATAACAAACAGGATTTCTTCCCCTTTCAAACAGGTCGGAGTGCCTCCTCCAATATAAAGGCTTTCCACCTGCTTATTACCACCTGATAACTCTTTGCTGCGCATCCCGGCTTCTTTCGCTAAAGCTTTCAGATAAGCGCTGACTTTATCCTGTTCCCAACGGCAGGACACAAAGTCACAATATGAACACTTAGCAAGACAAAAAGGAACATGAATATACATACCTAAAGCCATTGAAGACACTTCCCATTTGATTAACGTCTATAATTCTGGCCTGGATAGTCCTCGTCCAGAAATATTATATCAATAAAAATCACTTGTATATATTCTTTAAAAACATGGGCACGTAGACAGTTGACCTCCCTAAAGCAAATTAATTTTCAGGGTAGTTAGCAAGTAAGAACCGTCCCTACTTGCTTACCTACTTGCTTACTACTTGCTTATGGACGTTTAACTGAATACATACTTCACGCTTCACCAAAGAACATGTTATTGAAGAAATTTTGTATAAGCATACCCTCGCTGGTTATATTCCCTGAAACTTTTATATATATATATTATTGTCAATGAATACCAAATTAGGCGCGGTCTGATGCTTAGAATTTTTTAAGCATATAAGCATATATAAGAAAAGTTTGCATAGGGGCAAATAGGGGGGATGCCTCAGGTACGCTTTTAAATACCGGATTTATAGAATTCTAAAAAGGAGGGAGGCAAGGCTATGGAAAAACTGGATATTTTTCGCGATATCGCGGAACGCACCGGCGGAGATATTTATTTAGGTGTATGCGGCGGTGTGCGCACCGGAAAATCAACTTTTGTCAAAAGGTTTATGGAATTGCTGGTAATTCCTAATATAAAGGACCAATATGACCGGGAAAGGGCAAAAGATGAATTGCCTCAAAGCAGCGCCGGCAGGACCATTATGACCACTGAACCAAAATTCGTACCTGATGAGGCGGTGGAAGTCGCTATAGCGCCGGGAATTCAGGTAAAGATACGCATGGTTGACTGCGTGGGCTATCGTGTTGAAGGAGCGCTCGGCTATGAAGAGAAAGAAGAGCCGCGCATGGTTTCGACTCCCTGGATTGAGGAGCCAATCCCCTTTCAGGAAGCCGCAGAAATTGGTACCCGAAAGGTTATTTCGGAGCATTCGACGATTGGTATTGTGATTACCACCGACGGAACGATTACAGACATCCCGCGGGCAAACTACGTTGATGCGGAAGAAAGAGTAATCACAGAGCTTAAAGATATCAACCGTCCCTTTTTAGTGCTTTTAAACAGCGTGAAGCCGGAAGCCCCGGAGACATTGGAACTCTCAGAAGAACTGAGCAACAAATATGACCTGCCGGTGATTCCTGTTGATTGCTTACAGATATCACAGCAGGATGTTTTATACATCCTTGAAAAAATTCTAATGGAATTTCCAGTCAATGAGGTTAATATTTCCCTGCCTCTGTGGGTTGAAGAGCTTGATTCCCAGCATTGGCTGCGCCGCAGCTTTGAGGACTCGGTGCATCAGGCAATTCAGGATGTAAGACGTCTGCGTGATGTAAATGGAGCTGTAGAGCGCCTGGCCGGTTATGATTTTATCGAGCAGGTTAAGTTAAACAGAATGGATATGGGTACAGGCGTTGCTGCCGTTACCATCACTTCACCCTCTGAACTTTTTTACCGCGTTTTAAGCGAAGAAACAGGAATTAAAGTAGAGGGTGAGCATGACTTGCTGCACCTGCTCAAGGAACTCGTGGTATCCAAACATGAGTTTGACAAAGTAGCCGATGCGCTGCATGAAGTTCATGAGATGGGCTACGGCATGGTGCTGCCAAGCTTATCGGATATGACTCTGGAGGAACCTCAGCTTATCCGTCAGGGAAGCCGGTTCGGAGTTAAATTGAAAGCCAGTGCGCCTTCGGTTCATATGATTAGGGCGGACATAACCGCTGAAATAACCCCGATTATTGGAACTGAAAGGCAATGTGAAGAACTGGTGCGCTATATGCTCTCCGAATTCGAAGAAAATCCCAAGAAAATCTGGGAATCGGAGATATTTGGCAAATCGGTGCATGAACTGGTCAGGGAAGGCATCCAAAATAAACTCCAGCGTATGCCGGAAAACGCCCAGGTTAAACTGCAGGACACCGTACAAAGAATCGTCAATGAGGGAAGTGGAGGATTAATCTGTATAATCATCTGAAAGCCGGTCACAGACCGGCTTTTTTTTTTAAAAATTATTGCTTATTTTAAAGGGCGGAGATAAAATAACACCAGATTCTTTCGTATACGGGCGATTTTGGAGGTTGGTAAATTTGAAAAACCCTATCAAGGTTGGCCTTCTTGGCTTGGGTACAGTAGGAAAAGGAGTTTGCCGCCTTCTTACCGGTAATGCTGAGAACATCAGTCAAAAAATATGTACAGATTTGGAAATAGCCGGCATCCTGGTTCACGATCTGAAAAAACCAAGGGATATAACGATTAATCAAAAGCTCTTGACAGACAGTTACAACGATCTTATAGATAATCCCGGCATAGATATAATTATTGAAGTTATGGGCGGCATCCACCCCGCTTTAGAGTATGTTACACAAGCCTTAAAAAAAAGGAAATGCGTGGTCACCGCCAACAAAAACCTAATTGCCCTTCATGGAAAGGAATTGTTTGAAGCTGCCCAAGAAAACCATGTCGATCTTCTTTTTGAAGGAAGTGTCGGGGGCGGAATACCGATTATCAAACCTTTAAAACAATGTCTTGCCGCAAACCGCCTTCAAAAGATAATGGGCATTATCAACGGCACAACAAATTACATCTTGACCAAAATGACACTGGAAGGGAAAAGTCTTTCCCTATCTTTAAGCGAAGCCCAGGCCAAAGGATATGCGGAAGCGGATCCCGCCTCGGACATCGAGGGATTAGACGCCGCTTATAAACTGTCCATTTTAGCCTCAATCGCTTTTAACAGCAGAGTTAGCCTGGAAGACGTTCATATTGAAGGAATCAGTAAAATAAACGAACGTGATATCTTATACGCAAAAGAACTTGGTTATATAATCAAGCTGCTGGCCATTGCCAAAGATACTGATGAAGGAATCGAAGCAAGGGTCCATCCCACTTTTGTTCCCGAAGGACATCCTCTTTCAGCCGTCAATGATGTTTATAACGCTATCTTTGTACAGGGAGACGCGATAGGCGAAACAATGTTCTATGGAAGAGGAGCTGGTGAAATGCCTACCGCCAGCGCTGTTGTTTCAGACGTCATGGATGCGGCCAGAAACATTCTTTATGGTGTTCCGGGATCCATCGGATGTACATGCTATGAACAGAAATCCGTTTTACCAATCGGTTTCGTAGAAAGTAAATATTATTTGCGTCTTTTGGTGGCGGACCGTCCCGGTGTCCTTGCCTCAATAGCTTACGCGTTTGGAGATAAAGGAGTAAGCCTTGCTTCAGTTATTCAGAAAAACACAGACAGAAAATTAGCCGAGCTTGTTATGATAACTCACCAGGTCAAGGAACAAAACCTGCAGGACGCTTTAAAAGTTATTGAAAAATTACCGGCAGTCGACGAAATAAGCAACGTGATTCGAGTAGAAGGAGAAAATGATTAAATGAACTGGCCAGGAGTTATCGAAAACTACCGTGATTTTTTACCCGTAACGGAAAAGACACCATTCATCACTTTGAATGAAGGAAACACACCTCTTATTAAAGCCCGTAAGCTTGATTCTCTGGCCGGCGCCCAAATTTACTTTAAATTTGAGGGTTTAAATCCAACCGGTTCTTTTAAAGACAGAGGTATGTGCATGGCGATGGCCAAGGCAATTGAAGAAGGATCGCGGACTGTAATCTGCGCTTCCACAGGGAATACATCCGCATCCGCCGCAGCTTACGCCGCCCGTGCCGGCCTGCGCTGCGTCGTGTTGATCCCGGAAGGGAAAATAGCGGCTGGAAAACTGGCTCAAGCCCTGATCTATGGTGCAAAAGTAGTCTCTGTTGACGGGAATTTCGATCAGGCTCTAAAAATAGTCCGGAATATCACCGACAGGCATCCTATCACATTAGTCAACTCAGTAAATCCATACCGCATTGAAGGCCAGAAAACAGCAGCTTTTGAAATCTGCGACAGGTTTGGACAGGCGCCGGATTACCTGGCTATTCCAGTAGGCAATGCCGGTAATATTACGGCTTATTGGAAAGGTTTCTGCGAATATTGCAGCCGTGGAAAGGTAAATTCCAGACCTAAAATGATTGGTTTTGAAGCTGAAGGGGCTGCTGCTATAGTTAAAGGAAGGGTAATAGAAAAACCGGAAACTATTGCAACAGCAATTAGAATCGGCAACCCCGCCAGCTGGCAGGGAGCTGTCGGCGCAGCAACCAATTCAGGCGGCTTAATTGATTTCGTTACTGATGAGGAGATCCTCCATGCATACAGACTGCTCGCCGGAATGGAAGGGTTGTTTGTGGAGCCGGCCTCCGCTGCTTCCGTAGCCGGGGTTCTTAAACTGGCTTCCGGGAATTTCTTTCGGCCGGACAATAAAATCGTCTGCGTTCTTACTGGTCACGGACTAAAAGATCCTAATACGGCAATTAACAGCATTTCCAATCAACCGTTACAAGTTCCTGCAGAAATAAACGCTGTTGAAAAAATCATTCTGGAGGAATAAAGTGATTCGAGTACAGGTTCCGGCAACTACGGCCAACATGGGTCCCGGCTTTGACTGCCTTGGAATGGCCTTGCAGTTGTATAACACTGTTGAGATGCAGCAGATTAGCTCCGGCCTGCAAATCGAAGTACAAGGGGAAGGCAGCCGGGATATCGCCCGCAATGAAAAGAATATAGTATATCAGGCCGCAGTAAGGCTTTTCGAACAGGTTGGAAAAATTCCGGAAGGGCTAAAAATAAAACTGACCAATAATATTCCGATCGCGCGGGGCTTAGGAAGCAGCGCGGCGGCAATTATAGGCGGTCTTATCGCGGCAAATACCCTGATTGGCGGAACTCTTTCCCAAAAAGAAATCCTTGCCCTGGCCACGTCTCTGGAAGGACATCCTGATAACGTTGCTCCCGCCTTATTGGGCGGTATCGTTGTTTCAGTACCCGTAGACGGCGACATCAAATACATGAAAATTAATCCACCGACTGGTTTGAAAGCTATTATGGCTATTCCGGATTTTTTTGTGATGACAAAAAGGGCCAGGGAAGTACTACCCCAGCAGGTAAGCTTACAGGATACTGTCTTCAACCTGGGCCGGCTGGCTTTGCTTTTAACCGCCTTATCTCAGGGTGACTTCAGTATGCTCTCAACTGCAATGGAAGACCGTATACACCAGCCATATCGTTCCAACCTGGTTCCCGGTCTGAAAAAAGTTCTTGCCGCAGCAAGGCTTGCCGGCGCCAGGGGAGTATGTATTAGTGGAGCAGGCCCAAGCCTGCTGGCCCTTGCCGACAATAATTTTGAATCCATAGCCCAGGCAATGAAAGACACATTCAAACAAAACGGGGTTCACGCCCGTTCATTAATACTTGAACCTGGACCAATCGGAGCAACAACTTTAGAACTAAAATAATATACTAAAACAATATATCAGAACGTTAAGAAGGAACCCTTCCCAATTGGGAAGGGTTCCTATATGTTAGGTTTCGTAATGATCTATATAGACCATTACTTACCCTGAAATTATGATTGGCTTTTATCAACAATATTATTCATAATTTTTTCTGGAATAAATTACTTCTTGGATTCAGAAAAGGCATAAGTGTATAATTATAGCGTTTTAGCAAAAACAAACATGGCCGAATTCCACAAAAAGGATACGGGGGAAATAAAAATAACAGGGGTGAATCCTGATTTGCTTAAAGGAGGTGTCCGGCATCTCAGGTAGGGAACCCTCTTTCCGAACCCGTCAGCTAACCCCGAAGGCCAAAAGGAGGGCATATGAATTTGCGCCAATTATTATTATCAGGCGTTGCGGCAGCAGCTTTACTTTTTTCTTTCCCCGGAATCTCCCCTGCAGCTGTTCACACAGTCAACCAGGGAGAAACACTCTATTCAATAAGCCGGCAATATGGATCTTCCGTAGAAAACATTATGTCATCCAATAACCTTAGTGACGATTTCATATACCCGGGAGAAAGTTTGTACATTCCGGATCAGAGCCAAAGCCATACAGCGTATTACGTTCTTCCCGGAGATACCCTTTATCAGATCGGCCAGAAATTCGGTTTAGGCTATTCACAAATTATGTCGTATAACGGGTTGTCTTCCGAATATATCTATGCTGGACAAACGCTGTATATACCGGGTTTACAGCAAACCGGCAGCCCACAGGTCAGCAGGTCGGGTTTTTATGAAGGGAATGTTCCCTATACGAGATCGGACTTTGAGCTATTATCCCGCCTGATCACTGCCGAAGCTGACTCCGAGTCTTATTTGACCAAGGTTGCCGTCGGGGCTGTGGTACTAAACCGGATACTGAGCGGCTGCTTCCCCGTAACAATACCTGATGTCATCTACCAGGTCGACGAAGGAGGGGCTTATCAGTTTGAACCTGTTTTAAACGGCTGGATAAATGTAAATCCCAGCCCCATGTCCATGTTGGCGGCCCAGGATGCGTTAGACGGAAATGATCCGACACAGGGCGCACTTTATTTTTTTGAATCCTGGATTCCTAACGGCTTCCTGCAGTCGCGGCCTGTCAGTGTACAGCTTGACAGCTTTACCTTCACCTATTAGCTTTAACACTCGTGTGAAATCTTAGGAAGTAAAGGAAGTATTTAAGGTAAAAATCGGATTCAGAAAGAAACAAGCACCCAACTTTATGCATGGGGTGCTTGTAGACTTTTTAAGGCGGGTATTATGCTCCCGGGGTCTTCGATTGCAGATTTGACGAGGCCGATTAATATTTTTTCTTTAATATAAATTGACTCGCCATCCCTGAAAGAAATGAAATACTTGTTGGTACCCGGTACAGGAAGGGTTTTAATTCCTTCACCCCTTAGATAGCTGAAAGTTTCGTAAAAATTCATTACCCCTCACCTCCTTTTCCCAAACGTTATTTTATTGTAATTTTATGTTACACTATTTAAGAAATTAAAAAAACTTATAATTCTTTAACAGCCAAAAATGACGGTTTAATGGTATTTTCTATATGTCGAAATTTTCACAAATGATATATTTGTCCGAACCATTGCTTAAAATCCCTTCTGAATCATATATATGATTGTATCAATTACCCTGTTTGAATAACCCCATTCGTTGTCATACCAGGACAATACTTTTACCATGGATCCGTCTACAACCATGGTGGACAGAGCATCTATAGTTGAAGAAAAAGGTTTGCCGTTAAAATCCCGTGATACCAGCGGAAGATCACAGTAACTAAGTATGTTTTTTAGTTCCCCTTCCGCCGCTTGTTTAAGCGCGGCATTAACTTCTTCCCTGTCGACAGGCCTGCTCAGGTCAGCAACCAGGTCAATCACGGAAACATTGGGAGTGGGGACGCGCATGGACATTCCGTCTACTTTTCCCGCAAGATCCGGAAAAATCTTCGCGACTGCCTTTGCGGCGCCTGTTGTAGTGGGTATAATCGACATCATGGCAGCCCTTGCCCTTCGTAAATCCTTATGAGGAAGATCAAGAAGCTGCTGATCATTTGTCAGGGAGTGCACGGTAGTCAACAAACCACGCATGATGCCAAATTCCTTATGCAGTACCTTCATTACGGGAGCCAGACAGTTGGTCGTGCAGGAAGCGCAGGAAATAATCTTATGTTTGGCCGGGTCATATTTTTCCTGATTTACCCCCATTACAATAGTTATATCCTCGTTTTTGGCAGGAGCGGTAACCAATACTTTTTTCGCCCCCTGGCTCACATGAATACTGGCCAATTTTCCGTCTGTAAAAAGACCGGTTGACTCAATTACAAAATCCACACCTTTTTCCCGCCACGGCAATTGATGCAGTTCTTTTTCCGAAATAACCGTAATGTTTTTACCCTGTATGCGAAACAACCCGTCTTCCGCCTCTACGTCGTAAGGAAGCTCACCGTGTACTGAATCATATTTCAATAAATGCCCCAGTGTGCATGCATCAGTTAAGTCATTGACAGCGACTATCTCCAGTTCCGGGCAGTTCATAGCGGCTCTAAAAATACTGCGGCCTATCCGGCCAAATCCGTTTATTCCTATTTTGACAGACATTAATACACTCCCAATCTGAAATAATTTGCCATATCAACTGTTTAACAGTTTTTTATTGTTCCCCGGTTGCCGCCGCGGTAATCTTATTATACCCTTTTGTCGTCCTTAAGAATGGGGATTCTTTACACCCGACTTAAAGAAGTTTGCGAAAAAATAAATTTTATTTAAACAATTTTTGCTAAATATATTTATATTTTGCATTCACGCAGACTAAAACCCCGATTAGAAGGCTTTTTCTTGCCTGGACAAATTATCCTGCCTACCATAAAATATCTACTGGGGGGGTACTAAATGACCGTTGGAAGTAGAAAGACTTTAAAAAAATACCGGGGCGGTAATATTACTGCGACATTTGGCACTGATTTAATGCTGCAGGGAGTAACCAACATACCAAACCTGCTTCTGAAGTACTACACAGGAATGGGCATAACAGATGAAGAGATGATGCTGATCCTGCAGATTCTGCGTTTGCGCATGGAAGAAAGAATCCTTTACCCCACTCCTGAGTTGCTGGCTGAATATTTGGGTGGTGGAATCACCCGTGTAGAACGCGATCTGACCAGTCTGCTGGAAAAAGAAATCCTTACTGTCACTCAGTACTACGATGAGTCCCAGAGTTGTATCTTAAGCGGATATGATTTTGAGCCGCTGTTTGAAAAGCTTTCCGAGGTCTGGGCCTGTTTGAAAGTAAAAGAAATAGAAAAAACCCGTCTCTTACTTGAAGAACAATCCAACAGCAAGCAGGTGTCAAACAAGAACTTCGCTAACCTGGCAAGAAACTTCGAACAGGAATTCGGAAGACCAT
This sequence comes from Desulfotomaculum sp., assembly GCA_003513005.1. Classification (NCBI taxonomy): domain Bacteria; kingdom Bacillati; phylum Bacillota; class Clostridia; order Eubacteriales; family Desulfotomaculaceae; genus Desulfotomaculum; species Desulfotomaculum sp. The sequence goes on along the minus strand of DOTD01000025.1, from coordinate 16,340 downwards.
TATCGCCTATGGAAACTGAACAGATCAAGCGCTGGCTGGAGGAAGTTGATTATTACATTGTCCTCAACGCCTTGCGCAGGGCAGTTTTACTGGGAAAACATAATTTTAAATATATTGATACGATTCTTTTACAATGGAGTAAAAATAATCTTCGCACTGTCGAAGCAATTGAGGAATACGAACGGCGATTTCAGAACAAACGTATCAGAAATTCCCTTCCCGCTGCTAGAGACAGTAACAAAAAAGATGATATAAAAAAAGATGATATAGATGAACGTAAAAAAGCAATCATTAGAACTCTTTATATGAATTAGTTCATGCTCTTTACTTTACACAGGCGTGAAAAGGAGCAGGATATTTGGAATTCTGTAAGCTTTGTCATGATCGGGGCGTAATAATCAGCAACGATGTTGCTGTACCGTGCACTTGCGGCCTCCAAAGGGCTTTAGTAAGGCGTCTTAAAGAATCGGGCCTGCCTAAATTTTTATATACCTGCACTTTCGAAAATTTCGATTTTAGTTATTATCAAACAAAAGAACCAGTTAAAAGCTCTAATTATTTTGATACTGCCAAACAAACATATCAGGCCGCTTTAGATTTTGTCGATGAATTTGAAAAAAACAGCCATTGTGACGGTTTATTTATTTCCGGGCCGGTCGGAAGCGGAAAGACTTTTTTGGCCTGCTGTATCGCCAATGCTTTGCTGGCAAAAGGTTTTCTGGTTCTTTTTGTAATTGTGCCCGATCTCCTTGATCACATCCGGTTTTCTTACAATCCAAACTCCGGATCTGACCTCACAGAACAAGACATTTTGGACACCGCCAGACAGGTCCCTCTCCTGATTCTGGACGACCTTGGCTCTCATAATTACACAGAATGGGTCCGCAATAAGCTTTATTCAATCCTCAACCACCGTCTGAATTACTGTCTGCCAACAATAATAACTACCAATATCAACCTTGAAGACCTCGATGGTTTCCTCGGAGAAAGGACAACTTCCCGTATTTATCAGATGTGCCGCCCGTACAGGCTGATGGTCAGCGTTGATATCAGGGTTGCCCAGCGCACAAAGAATCAAAAATAACATCACCGTACGGACCTGCGGGTAAATTATTTTAAGCCCTTATTTTTGCCAGAAGGCGAGGCCGAGGGCTTTTTAAATACAAGGGAACTGTTCTTGTGTATTTGCAGTTTTTCATTCGCTTTCTTATAAAAAATATTTTTAAAATAAAAAGAAGGAATTTTAGGAAACAGTGTCGAAAAACTTGATCACTTGCATAAAGTTGGTAGTAAGAAATATCCATTTCGGAGGCAACCAGATGGGATGTTTTAAAAACACAACATCTTGCGGCATGAAGTTATTTTTCAAATTTATTACTACTGTCTTTATGGTGTTTTATCTGGTTATTTTATTTGCCCTGACCGCAAGCGCTGCGACATATGTGGTAGAAGAAGGGGACTCTCTGGATTGGATCAGCCGCCACTTTAGCGTCTCAGTTAAGAGCATACAAAACGCCAACGGTTTAAAAAACGACCTCATTCATCCCGGACAAAAATTACTTATCACAACAGGAACAAAAACCACCAGCAAACCAAACTACAGGTCTGTTACAGCCCAAGCACCACAGTCAAGCCTCTCTTCCCGCGGCTCAACAGATGAAGCAGGAGACAATATTCTTTCGATAGCGACATCCCTCATGGGAAGTCCATACTCATACGGCAGTTCCGGACCAAATTCATTCGACTGCTCAGGATTTACATCCTATGTTTTTAATAAAGTTGGTATAAATATGCCGCACAACGCCGCGGCCCAGGCTTCTTTGGGAACACACGTAAAAGAAACAGATCTGCAGCCGAATGATCTTGTATTTTTCGGTTATTACGGCAGTCAGGGGATTAATCATGTTGGTATTTATGTTGGGGGAGGCAAGTTCATTCATGCCTCAACCAATGAAGGAGTAAGGTACAGTTCGCTTAATGACGCTTACTATTCATCTAATTATCGCGGCGCAAGAAGAATCCAATAAAAATAAATCATTTTTTAACCCAAATTGCTCTCCAGTTCATTCCTGCGATCCCTGCTCATTAAATTAAATACTGCCTCACGCGGTGAAAGGTTATCATATAAAACAAGATAAATTTGTTCGGTGATCGGCATTTCTACTCCATGCAAATCTGCCAGACGGCGAGCGGCGCTTGTTGTGCGCACGCCTTCCACTACCATGTTTACTATAGCAAGGGCCTCCTGAAGCGGCTTGCCTTTCCCAATCTCTATGCCTGCCCTGCGGTTACGGCTGTGTCTGCTTGTACAGGTAACAATCAGGTCACCCACACCGGCAAGTCCTGCAAAAGTAGAAGGATTTGCTCCCATGGTTACTCCGAGCCTGGTAATTTCAGCCAGACCCCTGGTCATCAGCGCTGCGGTTGTATTGTCCCCGAAACCCAAACCTTCCGAGATGCCTGTGCCCAGGGCTATAATATTCTTCAGGGCGCCTCCCAGTTCAACTCCTTTCACATCAGAACTTGTATATACCCTGAAATGCTTTGTCATAAAAAGATCCTGGGCTGCCGCGGCAGATTCTTCAGAAGATCCCGCACAGACAACTGCCGTAGGAATTTCTCTGCTTACTTCCTCGGCGTGGCTGGGCCCGGATAGAACTACATATTCATATTTTCTTGGTCCGGCTTCCTGAAAGAAGACTTCTGATAAACGCTGCAAAGTATCCAACTCGATGCCTTTAGCGCCGTTTATAATAACTGCTCCGTCAGTCAGATAAGGCAAAACTTCCTGTAAAACACCCCGGAAAGCGAAAGAAGGCACACAAAAGATAATGTAACCCGCCCCTAAAAGGACTTTCTCCATACTAGCAGTAAACTTCAGCTTATCGGAAAGAATAACCCCTGGCAGGTAGCGCAGGTTTTCGCGTTTTTCATTAATCTCTTCAGCCAGTTGAGCTCTCCTTGACCAGACTTCAACCTGCAGCCCCTTGTTTGCCAAAAGGACCGCCAGGGCTGTAGCCCAGCTTCCTGCGCCAAGAATTGCTATTTTTCTACTCATAAAGAATCACCTTCGTTTATTTGCCTGTCCACCGAACAGGCCGCAACACTAACGTCCTATTTTTGTCTCTGTGCCTGAAAGCAACCTTTTTACATTGGGAAGATGCTTAAAAATTGCAATCCCGGCAACAACAACCGAAAATACTACCTTCTCCCATGGACGCGAAAAAACCAGCATAAAAACGGGCAGCGAAATCATCGCCAAGATCGATCCAAGTGAGACAAACCTGAACAATGCAACTACAAACAGCCAGATCAATACCACTAGTGCCGTGATCAAAGGGTCAAGAGCCAGGAATACACCAAGGGCGGTGGCAATTATTTTTCCACCCTTAAACCTCAAAAAAACTGGCCAGGAGTGCCCCACCAGAGCTGCCAATGCCGTAAGAAGCTGAACGTCTCCCCCTGCAAAATAACGACCCAGCCATACACAAAGGGCTCCTTTAAGAGCATCCAGAACGAGGACCAGCAGTCCCGACAGCAGGCCCATATTGCGCCAAACATTTGTCGCCCCTATATTCCCGCTGCCCTGCTTCCTGATGTCAACCCCCTTTAAACGGGCAAGCAAAAATCCAAAAGGAATTGAACCAATCAGATAACTGATCACTGCCAACAAAGCTATCTTCAATTAGGCTCCCCTTTTCTGGAACGTTTCCTTAAAATAAAACGTATTGGCGTCCCCTTAAAACCATAAGCCTTACGCAGTTGGTTGTCCAGGTAACGCAGGTAGGAAAAATGCATTAATTCAGGCGCGTTAGTAAAAAGCACAAAGGTTGGCGGTTTAACTGCCCCCTGAGTTGCGTAATAGATGGTTACTTTTTTTGACTTTCTTGTCGGCGGAGGATTTCTAAGCTGTATATCTTCCAGTAAAGAATTCAGGTCACCGGTACCGATTCTATGGTTGTATTCAAGCCAGACGGTGTCTATAGTCCCTAAAAGCTGGTGGATTCTCTTCTTGCCGAGCGCTGAAACAAGGGCTATTGGCGCATAATCCAGAAAATTAAGTTCCTGCAGCACCTTTTTTCTGTACAACTCACCTGTACGGTCATCTTTTTCGATTAAATCCCACTTATTAACGACGAGTATACTGGCTTTGCCTCTTTCGTGGACATAGCCCGCGATTCGTTTATCCTGTTCGGTGACACCGGTTTGGGCGTCGATCATGATCAGTGAAACATCGCAGCGTTCAATTGATTTTAAGGCTCTGATTACACTGTACTTCTCGACACTTTCCTTAATCTGGCTCTTGCGCCTTATCCCGGCAGTGTCTACAAGCAAATAATTCTTTCCGTCCCGCCGGTACCAGGTATCTATTGCATCCCTGGTTGTTCCCGGAACATCACTGACGATTACGCGCTCATTGCCAAGAATGCTGTTTACTAGTGATGATTTCCCGACATTGGGTTTGCCCACAACGGCTACTTTGACAGTATCTTCCGGAAGCGTTTCATTTTCATAAACAGGCAAAACTTCTAGAAGCCTATCCAGCAAGTCACCCGTATTTAGGCCTTGGGCAGCGGAACAGGGAATAGGTTCACCCAACCCAAGCGTGAAGAAATCATAATAGTTAACAGCGCCATCAAATTTCTCCACTTTATTCGCCACCAGCAAAACCGGTGTTCCTGCCCGGCGTAGGTTGACAGCTATTTCCTCATCTAACGCCGTCAGCCCTGAACGCGCATCAACGACAAAAAGAAGCGCATCGGCCTCACTTATGGCAACCTCCACCTGCTGGCGCACCTGACTGTACATTTCGTCAGTTTTCTGGTAATCCAGACCGCCTGTATCCACCAAAATAAAGGTGCGTCCGTTCCATTCAACAGTTTTATACTGCCGATCTCTGGTTATCCCCGGGTTTTCTTCAACTATTGCCGCCCGCCCCCCTGTAAGGCGGTTGAACAAAGTGGATTTGCCAACATTAGGACGGCCTACTATCGCTACAACCGGTTCAGACATAATAACCTCTTCTCATAATTACGTTATTACGTTTTTCTACTCTGGTAATACTTTACATTAGGGAGGGGTCAACTGTCTACATGCTCATGTTCGCCTCAGCGGCATGGATGTTTTATCAGAAAAAATAGCCTCAACAATCCCGCGCGGGCCATCCGCCACAGCAACGTTAGCTTTCAGTTTTCCGGCCAGATCCCCGACCCGGCTTCCGTCCAGGAAGACGGATTCATCCTTTTTCAACATCAAAGAAGGGATTATTACCACATCCCCGAGTTCAGTGTCTTTCAATATACTATAAACATCATCCGGGGTTAATAAACCGGCTACTGTTACCTTTCCCCCAAAAAATCTATTTTCAATCACCCTTAAATTTACTATTAATCTTTTAACCCTGTTCAGCCTGTCTATAACAGGGATTAACAATTTTTGACCAGCTGCTCCCGTGACAATTGTCGCCCTTACCGGGACAGGCAGTTCTTCGGGCAGCTTCCTGGAGGTTTTTGCCCATTCATCCAGGAATAGTCTGGCTAAGCCGACACCGTTTTCAGTCTGCGGAAAACCTCCGTATCTTAAAGCGCCGGGGAATTCATGCTCCGCAGCAAGATAAAATTCATCGCCGGCAAAAACAAACGGGTAACCGCCCTGTTTTAGACACCATCTTTGCGATTCTTCAACCAGTGCCAATACGTCCCGGGCTCTTTCACGGTTAAATTCCTGCAGCGGGAAAAGGCCCTCCCTGTAGCGGGTTAAGCCTACGGGAACAACGGCCAGTGAATTGACTGCAGGCCATAGACTATATAGATCCCTGATTGTTTTTTGCAGTTCCGGACCGTCATTTATTCCTGGACAAACCACTGCCTGGGTTTGCATCATGATTCCGCCTTGAGCCAGGAAACCCAGCTGTTCCATGATTTTTCCCGAGCGGGGATTATTCAGCATTTTATTGCGTAAAGCGGCATTGGTCGTATGTACAGATATGTAAAGCGGGGTAAGCCTCAGTTTAACAATACGCTCAAGGTCTCTTTTGCTTAAATTGGTCAGCGTGATAAAATTTCCGTGAAGAAATGAAAGCCGGTAATCATCATCTTTGAAATAAAGTGTCTTTCGCATTCCCTTAGGCATCTGGGCCAGGAAGCAGAAAATACAGCTATTCTGGCAGCGCTTAATCCTGCCCAGTCCTTCTTGCTTGAAGCAGATGCCCAAATCTTCTTCGTAATCTTTTTCAATGTCTAAAAGCCACTCTTCACCGCTTCCCTTTTTTAGAAGAACGGAGATGTCTTCAGCACAGGTAAGAAATTTGTAGTCTAAGATATCCCTGACGTGTTCGTTGCATATCATTTTTAACCTGTCCCCCGGTTCGACTCCCAGCTGATCGGCGATCCCTCCGGGGACAACCTTTTCTATGATCATCCGTATATCCTTCATATATAAATAAATGCACAGAAATAAAAAACGGGCTTTAACAAGCCCATTATCCAAAAAGCATAATAATAGTCAAGTTTATCAGCTTTATAAAGGATTAAAAAGAATCCTGCGCGTACAGATAGAGCTGCAATTAGAAATGAATTAAAATATAAACCGCCTGGCACATTATTCCTTAAAGAATTATAATGCCCTGAAATATTCCGGTTTAAGCAAAGAAGGATCTTTTTTAGCCAGTATTCTCTCCAAATCCTTAATTATTTTGTTCTTCTCTTCCGGAAGGCGGACCCGGACCGGCAGATAGTTTGAGGCATGCATGGAAGTAAAGAAGCAGTTCGTAAAATTGGCGTTTTCAATAATCAGCTTCAATTCTTCAAGGGATTCAAACGGTGTAATTAGATGAAAATTTCCCCTTTTGATTTCCTCCTCCATAGGCGTACCGGGTACTATAATTAAAGTCAGCGCAGCGGCAAACTCAGGATCGATTTCGCTCAATATCCTGGCGCAGGAAAGGGCATGTTTCCTGCTGTTCTCTACACCTCCGAGACCAAGTATGATCGTCGCCGACAAGCCTATTCCGGCTTCTTTTACTTTGTGTCCTGCTTCCACCATTTCAGAGTAGGTTTCCCTCTTGCGCACTCTTTTTAATATCTCATCATCGCCGCTCTCAACACCCATATAGAAAAAAGTCAGCTTTAAGTCCTTCAGTTGTTTAAGTTCTTGTACATCCCTGCGTATAATATCCTTTGCCGTAGCATAGGCGCTTATCCTGTCCAGATTGGGCAGTTTTTCGTTGAGATGTTCAAGAACTCTTTTTAATTTTGGAAACGGATAAACCAACGCGTCGCCATCCTGCAAAAAGACACGTTTCCCATCCCAATTCCGGGCTATAGCATAAACAATATAAGGCATCGTCCGCAGGGTTACAACGCTCTTTCTATACAGGGCAAGCGCATCAATTTCCTGCATTGCCTCTTCCGGTTCCCTTAGTCTCAAGGTAGATCCGTAGTAATTGCAGAAAGTGCAGGTATTGTTAGAGCAGCCGCTGGTCAAGGGCAGGAAATAACTTTTCCATTCACTGGGAGGGCGAATAATGTCTGGTCTTTGAAAAGCCATCAGAATAAACACCTCTTATTTATATTGAAAAGACAAAGCCCTTTAGTAAAAACAGTTACAATAAAACTTATTTTAAAATATACTTTTTAAGAATGTTTGGTGATCATCCTATATTTATTTATTTTATCAGTATTCTTTGCTTTAAGGAATACTTTCAAACAAGGAATCTTAATGACTAATTATTTGGCCTTTCCGGCTCCTGAACCTTTATCATATTCTTCTTCAAACATACACAAAGATGAATATGATTTTTCCCCGCGGCTGTAAAAATTCATGGAGAAAAAGTTTTTTGCAATCTCTTCATGATCTTTCGGGATACTTCCAAATTCCATTTGCATTTCTGCAAGAGCGGAAGTACGGTATAAAATAGAAGTGCGTCCATCAAAAAATTGCACGATACGCGCGTAACCTTCCATTTCCAAGATCATCTCTTTAAGAATCATCCCCGTTAAAATAGAAAAACGCGAACCTCCGCTGACACACCAGAGGTATTTCCCCTTGACAAGCGGTTTCACCTGATTCAGATCAAGTTCCTGCGTATCGTCGTTTAAAGGGACAATATTAAACTCTAATTTTTGATCCTGTATGCCGGAAAGGTCTTCTTTCTCAAGGGAAGGAACAATCACCTGGCTTAAATTTACTGTGTCGGCCGAATCTTTGGCATATTCCTCCTTGAGTTCTAACAGCCCGTGTAAAGTCCTGAAATAATTCGGGTAATGAAATTTAACCCAGCGATCTATTTCCTGCTCTACCTGCGGTTCAATATCTTTGATATTACAACCTTTTATCCTGGCAACGATATAACCGGCCAGGTTAAAATCATTCTTCAGATTATCAACAAAATTGTTCCAGTCGTCTGGAAAAATCCGTGCTACTGAATGAAGGCGGGTTTCACCGTCGCGAAGGCTGGGAATTTGAATATTCGCAGGCATCCCCATAATAACTGCACTCAATGTCGCTGTACTCATTCTTTCACCCCTTTTAAATATGGAATAATGATTTTTCTATAGGTCACTTGTAATCCTTCCCGGCTTCCCATGCATCGCCGATTATTTCTCCAATACCGATGTATTTCTTTTCTCTGACAGAGAAAAGAAAGGGTTTGGTCTTAATTAGGTCCGGTACGCCGCCGGTCAGGTATTGATCATCCATGTAGGTTTCCGCAACTTCTCCGACAAAGACTATATTATCAGTTACCACGTCCACTACCTCTATAAGCCTGCACTCCATGCAGACCGGGCAGTTTTTAATCATCGGCGCTGTCTCAAGCTTACCGTAGAATGTTTCAAAAACACCTGATTTGTCCACACTCTTCCCCGACTTTATTCCGCAGTAATCCGTCGCCTCCATAAGTTCAACAGAGGGAATGTTGACGCTGAATGTTTTGTTTTCTTTGATTCCGTCATTTGTGTAACGGACTTTGTTTAAGGAAACCGCCAAAATAGGAGGTTTCATCTGGATCGCGCTGAAAAAAGCGACTGCCAGGAAATTTGGTTTGCCGCCGACATTTGCCCCGACAAGGGCCATCGGCATCGGGTAAAGGAAATTATCTGCGCCTACAGCAACTTGGGCCATTTTTTAACCCCCTTGTTTTTATAAGATTAAGACTATTATAACATTATCTTCTTTTTTGGAATGATTTTTTTTAGCAAGATTACATAAATGAAATGAGCGCTCTTAAAGCAGTTTTTGATCCAAAGGGCCTGCTGTGCACGGGGAATATGTTCGTTTGATTCCAGCATCACCCGACGAAAAAAACGCTTTATTTGCAGTCTCAAGAATGATTATTGTATTACTGTGTTATTGAATTTATTAGCCTTAATAATCACACAAGAAATAAATAAATTAAATATATCCGGGACTATCAGTATGTAGAGATATATTAAGATAACATTGAACACAAGGGCAATGGCAAAGTAATACCATAACCCGGGTAGAGTACTAATTAAATCTTTGTGATGTAAACTACATTGATTAGTTGATTATAATAAACTTCACAACCAAGACCCTCAGTGATAAATCTCAAAGGAACAACTATCCTCTCCCCATCCTTGATTGAAGGCGGTACATCCAACTGCTTTTCAACACCATTGATAACATATGACTTTTTATTAATATACATCTTTATTGAAGTTTTTCCTTCAGTTATATCAATCTGGTCGGGATCAACCCAATTGACATTGCAACCTAATACTTCAGCGACATTCCTTATTGGTATCATGGTTCTGCCATTCTCAACAAAGGGCTCAATATCAAATTCTACCGGATTGTTGTTAACAAATACTCTTAGTGAACTACCGGCATCGGGTGTTAAATCTTCTATATTTATACTGTTGGAATCAGTTAATACAGGTACATTGATTACTACATTGGGATCATACTTTAAATCCGAATTTAACTCTATTATAGTGTCGAAAAGCGTAATATCACCAGAATAATCACGTACTGTAGCGCTGATTATGTTATTGGACGAAGTACTGGTAGCGGTCTGCTTAGAAAGACCAGTTATTTTTATATTGGCATCAAGATCTTCCGATTTGTCTTTTATCGATAGATTAAGTTCACAATTTTGAGTAATATCTTCTTTACTGCCTTCAGTATTAATATCTATAACCACTTTACCTATTTCGTTTGAACTGCCTCCGAAATATGTAACCATGTGAAATAAACTATCTCCATAAGGAACCAATGGTACCTCGAGTTTCAACTCCTCAACACGGAATATTTCTGACATCATACTCTTCACTTCTTCTGAAGTTAGGAGACCACCCTGCTTGGCTGTTTGAAGATCTTTTAGGATCTTAGTCTTTAATGCTTCCGTATCCTGAGCTGGGTCTATTCCTGATACCAGGCCGGATATCAGATTAGCCAGCTTATCCGGTTCGTTAACTGCTTTTTGAAAAAAACACTAATTACATAGTGGAGATATTTCAATCGTCAATCCCTTGATTAACGCCAAATTGGTCTCTATAACGAAGAAGTTTTGGATTTTGAAATGCCAAATTCACCAATTTATCAACTTTTTCAAACAGAATATCTCTATTCAGAATATCTCTATTATAACAGATTTATATCCACCATGCAATTAACGTTTTTTTTGAAAAATTGAAGCGGCAAAGTCAGCAAAGTCATCCTCATTCATATCTAGAGTTATTTTTTGATTAATTAGTGAGGCAGAAAAACATTTTTCTGGTATGGCTTCTACTATAAATACCATTAAGTCCTTTAATTCAGGAGGCAGATTCTGTCCGCTGAATATGTTACCCTCCCACATATGATCTAATGACTCATCATTAAAGTAGATATATTTGGGAAGATCTTCTGCTCCTGTTAAGGCGAAGTCCGGGTAAACTTTACTGATTTGTGATATTATATCTGACGTTAATATAAGATTATTATTGTTAAGATAAATATATCCTTTATAGTTATCCTGGTTGAACAGTAAGTTATAAGCCGCTTCCATCTTTCTTTGTTGTGTATTTAGTTTATAGTCTATATTTAACTCTGAGCCCTGTATGCCTTCAAGTGATTCAATTTCATAAGCCAATATACTGTCAAAAGATTTTATTTTGCAGTTCAAATTCCCAGAAGACATACTATATTTTTGTTCTTCCGGAATGCTCAGGTCTGTACTCTTAATCGCATCAAGAAAAAGCTGTTTAGCTGTCAGACTTGTAGCGGCATTGGCTGAACAAACAATACTAAAACAAAGCGATAGACAAATTATAATAGTTAAAAATGTATTTTTTTTCACCTTGTCCCTCCTTTAAATAAGATACTTAATAATTACTTTAATTAACTGCTTAATCTATTATTATACCCCCTCATATATTTTTTAAAGAAGACCTGTCGCCAATGATTTGACAGGTCTTCTTTAACCTTACATGGCAACTGACTTGCTTAGCGGGAAAAGCACTTTAAATCAAGAAATGTCTCTATCCTATATATACGGTCATCAGGTTCTGATACTAAAGCCTTAACAGCTTTTTACTAATTCTTATAAGAATTTTAGCTAAAAGTACAACTTAAATCTACATAATATATCCGACTACAAATGACAATTATCGACAACTACTAACGTTGGTTCATAAAAAGGCATTCGACTAAAAAAAGCGAAATCCTCCTGTTTAAAAGCCATTCCCGTCATACCACATCAGAAATGAAAAAAGCCCTGTACAGGGCTTGTGGGCAATTTGGTGCGCCTGGTAGGAATCGAACCTACGCACCCGGCTCCGGAGGCCGGCGCTCTATCCCCTGAGCTACAGGCGCAATATTTTTTAGAAACAGAAATAATTATATAGAAAAATACGCCTGTTGGCAAGGTAAAAAGATACTGTTAGGGGATCATGTCCGGCAGACGTCAAATATCAAAAATTAAAACAGTTTAAAAGAATCAATGATACCCGGTAAACTGGGGGAATTCAACATTCTGAGGCAACTTCCGGGAAAGAGTTTCTTCCGGCGCCTCCAGCGGACTTAGATCAACCTGCTGCTGAATTGATTTAATGGTTTCAGCGGAGTGATGCAGGGCTTCTTCTTCATTCTTCGCTATGGGCAGATCCAGGACCCGCTCTCTTCCGCTTCTGTTTATAACCGAAGGCAGACTTAAACAAACATCTTTTATACCATACTGATCTTCCAGCAGGCCGGAAACAGTTAAAATTGTGTTTTCATCCCTTAAGATACTCTGGCAGATACGCCTGATAGCCAGTCCAACCGCATAGAAGGTCGCCCCTTTGCGTGCAATTACCTCATACGCCGCACGGCGCACTTTGCTGGAGATAAGCTCGATATCCATATGAGGATGACCGCAGCGGATGCAAAAATCTTCGACAGAAAAACCTGCTATATTGGCCCGGCTCCAGACAGGCACTTCCGTATCACCATGCTCGCCTATAACATAGGCGTGTATGTTTTGTGCCCCAACTTTGCAGTGATCGCTGATTAGATATCGGAAACGGGAACTGTCCAGCACAGTCCCTGAACCGATAACCCTTTTCGGAGGTAACTCCATCAGCTTAATAGCCGCATAGGTCAAAATATCAACAGGATTGGTGACCATTAACAATATAGAGTCCTGTTCCCGGTCAATGATTTTCGGCAGTACTTCTTTTAATATTCCAAGATTGCTGGAAACCAGGTCGAGCCTTGTTTCACCCGGTTTCTGCGAAAGGCCGGCGCTGTATACAATGATATCCGCATCCCGGCAATCCTCATATTCTCCGACATAAATCTTAATCGGCTTAATAAACGAAGCGCTGTGAGCCAGGTCCATTGCCTCCCCTTCCGCCCGGTCCCTGTTGATGTCCACAAGCACAAGCTCACTTACCAAACCGCTGATCATCATGACATAGGCGCTGCAGGCGCCTACCGCACCAGCCCCAACTATCGCAACCTTTCTCTGATCACCGAATTGCATACTGTTTTCCTCCTTGGTTCCGTAATAATGTTTTATTATATCCAACGCGCATTCGATTATCAGAACAAAAAGTCATCTATATTTAAAGAAGTGATTCACTTTTCCTGTTTTTTAACGTTTTCAGCAGCCCGATCTCTAATTCAGCATTTCCAAAAAACTCTCCACCCTTGTCATGCTTTGACCTTCCATAAAATTACGTGAATCAATACAATCACCTTCCAGATTTAAAAAGGGAATCCCCTCACGGTTCAAAGCCTCGCGCAAAATGCTTACCATTCCCGTGCTCTGACGGCAGCCCCAGTGAGAAAAGTGAATAACGCCGTCGCAACGGTATTCACGGACTAGCTTTAAGACCAGTTCAACGCGTTTTTCTCCAGGACCCCAGAAAGGATTGGCCAGGATCTTAGCGGCAATACTTCCCCACCAGTCCTCAGGCGATAGTTTTTCCCAGGTAACCGCGCTGACTTCTTCAAAGGCAATCACATTTCCCTGATCCTGTTCTATCTTTTTCAGCAGCGGATTCGGATAGTAGGGCTTAAAGTGGAGCCATAGAAGACGCTTCTTCTGTAAGGGCACTGCCGGGCACTCCTTGTTTATTCTTTCAGATAAATCCTTTCTCAACGAAGAGTAATATTTCACTGCTTCGGGCGTACCAAGCATATTGAAAGAAATAACTATTCTGTCGAGCGATTCCTCCCCCTGCCAGGGAGCCGGGACATTTTTCCTAAGTTCGTTTATCGCAACCATCTGTTCGCGAGCAGCGTTTACTTGTCCTGCGACAAGTGAAATATTCCTGCCGCTGGAAGGCAAAAGATGATTCAGCTCTTTGGCCAGCAAAGACAGTTCTCCCGCTAGCCAGTCTCTTGACTGATGATCATCATTGTAAGGAATATGAACCAGATAGTAAGGACAGTTGAACATCCTGCCTGACATTTCCAGAAATTTTACCGCCCCGTCACATAAATGGCTGGTTGCTATTATTGCATCAGGGCGGGGAAGAACCTGGTTTACGGCCATGCCAAGGGCACAGCGATGAAAGCCGCAAAGATCCGCCGAGTACCAGGCCCCTTCCGCCGCTTTTAGAAAATCTGTCCCCCAGCCCAGGCTGGCGGCAGTAGCTGCAGCAACCTCCGGCATAAAGGGAACTCCCCCCATGGACCAGATCAACTCTGATGGTGTGTAAACATTTGTCCAAACTACCGGCATGGAAGTATGGTAAGCCTGTCTTAGCAGTCTCAAACCGTTCCGGTAAGAAGACTTGCTGCTCTTTTCAAATCTCCCGGGCCGCCATAACATGGTCAGCAGTTCAAGGACAAAATATGAACAAGGGGATGAAAGGATCTTAAACATTTTTGCAGGTGAACTATTTTCTATATATTCTCTTGGGTCCACTGTTCAGATCGTCTCCAAAAAAGCCTGGATGCGTGTATAAAACTGAGCGGGCATCCCGCTTTTGTATTCTCCCTCAAGGTGCAGAAAGGGTATGTTTAAACCGGAACAAAGGCTTCGCCATAAAGGTATTTCATACAGGCCGTGATCGCAAAATTTTATCGTATACAGGATCACTCCCCTGGCTCCCGACTGTTCAACAAGTTCCCTGACGTATAAAAAGCGGCGGTCTGTCATTCTGGGGCAGGGAGGTTTGCTGAGATAAGCTCTGGCAAGGAACAGGAACTCATCTTCTTTTTGTGAATATGTCAGTTCAACATCACTGCGCTGTTCCGTGCAAAAGTCAACCTTAATAACTGCCGCCTCATTTTCATTGATTAACTGCAGGATACCGTCGTCCGGCAAAACGGCGCCGGAAAGAATAATCGGCCTATCACCTTCGGGCTTAGTGCCTTTCTGAGTTTTCTCAAATGGCTGCCTGGAAAATAATTTGTCTGGAACAGTGCTGCCGGATAATTCACCCAACCACCCGGCCAATCTGCGCAATTCCCCGCTGTAATACTCCACGTGAGTATCGCTGACCTGACGGGGGAGGTCCAGAAGGAAAACCGCCTCACCCCTTGACTTGCGTATATCATAGCAGCGGCGCATACCATCGCAGCAGGTTGTAAAAACAACTGGGATTGGATTAGACAAATAAACGCAGGCTCGGGCATATGAACAGTAATTGCGCGGCAACAACCCAGTTTCCCTGGGCGCCGGAGCAAGAATTCGCATCGGAGTGAATCCCATCGCACGGATTATTTCCAAAGGGATATAAGAACAAGTCGTTTCTATGTACAAACTCCTCATCTTCATCGTTCCAGAATTCTTCTTAAAAGCTATACCTGCTGATTATCCAATATTTTATCACACTGGTAAAAATATTGAAAAGTTGTTCATCTAAAAGAATAGGTTCCTTATATTGCTTGACTCACTTGGTGATTTTTTGTAGAATAAGATTAAAGAAAATATGTGCCTGTGGCTCAATGGATAGAGCATCTGACTACGGATCAGAAGGTTGGGGGTTCAAGTCCCTCCAGGCACGCCAGAGATAACGAAGCGCCTCAAGGGTTTGAGGCGCTTTTAATTTTTCTGTAATTACTCTTTGATAGGGTTTTGGGTACTAATTGGGTACTAAAGATATTAAAAGCTACATTAAGATAAGGCAGTATAGCGCAGTAAAATCTCCAACAAAAAAGCCGGAGGAATAACCCCCCGACTATTTAATAATCACCTTATGTTTTTATATTACCATTTACTGCAGATTGTTTGCCCCGTCATATACCGGATAAATCTTTCGGTGTTGATGTAATAAGACCACTCTTTCATTTCTACGCCACACCCAAAAGGAAACTTACCCTGCTGCAGGCCCATCTGCAAAAAGCGGGGATTGACCTCCATAATTGCGGCTGCATCTGTAACTTTTACCCGCATGGGCCGGGGCTTCATATTGATAAGTTCTTGCAAGGTCATGATTATTTTCCGCCTCCATAATTGCGATTTAAGCGGGTTTAGTTAACTGATAAGTATCTTTTACCTGCCGCTTTAATTTAGCGCCATATTTAGGCCATTATTAAAGACTGGTGATCCTTGCAGTTCTTTTTTATATACAGAAAAGAAATACTTGTTTACTTCTGATTCAATACCAAGAATCCTGCATATGGCAACGGTTTCATTCATAAAGAAAGAGCTTCTATTGTTTAACTTCCGGCTTAATGTTCCGGGTGTCATTCCTAGTTCTGCAGCCAGTTCTTTAATGGTCATGCCCTCTTCAACAAGCTTCCCTTTCAGAGCCCTAAAGGGTTGTTTTTTATTATTTGCCATTGTTTTGTTTATCCTCCTTTAAATTTAAGGCTTGTTCTTCTAAAAACAAGGGTTCCAAGCTGAAATCTACTTCAGTGCGCGTTTCCCTGTCAGTATAATATAGCTCAGACACATCTTT